>JAXMKI010000022.1:0-6223 GCA_034374545.1 Patescibacteria group bacterium
CCGGAGGACACTTTCCAGGTGCTCGACAAATACGCCATCAACCTCACCGAAAAGGCCAGCGACGGGAAGCTTGATCCGGTGGTTGGCAGAGAAGAAGAGCTAAGGAGGGTCATGCAGATTCTTTCAAGGCGCACCAAGAACAACCCGGTCTTGATAGGAGAACCGGGCGTGGGTAAGACGGCCATCGTGGAAGGCCTGGCCCAGAAGATCATATCGGGCGACGTGCCGGAAACCCTTAAGGACAAGCAGATTGTATCCCTTGATATAGGATCCTTGATTGCCGGTACCAAGTTCAGGGGTGAATTTGAAGACAGATTAAAGGCCTTCATTAAGGAAATTCAGAACTCTCAAGGCGAGATTATCCTCTTTATAGACGAGATCCATATGATCGTGGGCGCGGGGGCAGCCGAAGGAGCAGTGGACGCGTCCAATTTGTTGAAACCAGCCCTGGCCAGGGGCGATCTCCACGCCGTAGGTGCCACCACCATCAAGGAATATCAAAGGCATATAGAAAAAGATCCCGCCCTGGAGAGAAGACTCCAGCCCGTATTCGTAGAGGAGCCCACCATCAAAGACAGCATAACCATCCTCCGAGGTTTGAAAGAAAAGTACGAGCTCCACCACGGCATGCGCATCAGCGACGAAGCCCTGATAGCGGCTGTCAACCTCTCAGCTCGCTATATCAGCGACCGCTTTTTGCCCGACAAGGCGGTGGATGTTATCGACGAGGCAGCCGCCTCCAGGAAACTCGACTCGGAAAGCGTGCCCCCTGGCATAGATAAGGTGCGCAAGCAGATAACCGCCCTCGAGGTAGAGAAAGCCGCCCTGGATAGAGAGAAATCATCCGGCAAGCAAACCGGCCGCTTGGCTGATATCGAAGCCCAGCTCAAAAAACTCAAAACAGAAAACGAAGAGCTCTCCGCCAGCTGGGACGGGGAAAGAATGGTTTTTGAAAAACTCAATGGACTCAGGGAAAAAGTTGATACCCTCAGGCGCGAGCGGGAAGTGGCTGAGAGAGAGGGAGATTTAACCAGAGTAGCCGAGATTACATACGGCGAACTTCCCAAAGCCGAAAAAGAATACGAGGCATATGACAAAAAGCTCTTCTCCTCTCCCAAGAGAGAAGAAGGAGACCGAAACTTCCTCAAACAGGAGGTTGATGTGGCTGATGTCGGCGAGGTAATCTCGCGCTGGACCGGCATTCCCCTGCGGAATGTCTTGGAAACCGAAGTCGACAAGCTAATGCGCATCGAGGACGTGCTGCGCAACCGGGTAGTCGGCCAGGACGACGCCATTAAGTCTGTAGCCAGTGACCTCAGGAGGGCTCGAGCTGGATTAGCGCCCATAGACAGGCCCATGGGCTCCTTTATGTTCCTCGGGCCGACGGGAGTGGGTAAGACCGAGCTGGCCAAGGCTCTGGCTGAGTTTATGTTCAACGACGACAAGGCCCTGGTAAGGATTGATATGTCCGAATACATGGAACGCCACGATACGGCCAAGCTTATCGGATCGCCCCCGGGGTATGTCGGCTTCGACGAAGGAGGCCAGTTAACCGAGATCGTACGCCACCGACCATACAGTTTGATTTTGTTCGACGAAGTTGAAAAAGCTCACCCGGAAGTATTCAATGTCCTCCTTCAGGTGCTCGACGCGGGTCGCTTGAAAGACGGGAAGGGGAGAACCGTTAACTTCAAAAACACCATCATCATCATGACCTCTAATGTAGGGAGCCACATATCACGCCAGATGTCCCGGGTCGGCTTCACCGCCAGTACCAAAGCCGAGATCAAAAAGAAGGAAGACGAATACCGCAAGTCGATCAAGATCGCTTTGAAAGATCAGTTCAAACCCGAGTTCTTGAACCGCGTAGACGAGGTGATTATCTTCAACTCTTTGGACAAAAAGGCCATAGACAAGATCGTCGATATTCAGCTGAAGGAACTGAGCGACCGCCTTAAGGATAGGGGCATTAAGATAACGGTCGACGCTGCGGCCAAGAAATACATTGCCGAACACGGCTTTGACCCCGAATACGGCGCCCGTCCGGTAAAAAGAGTTATCCAGCGCATGATTTTAGACAAACTTGCTGATAAGATTATCGGTGGACAGATAAAAGATGGTGGAAAGGTTAAAATCAGCTCTAAGGAATCCGGTATCACCGTTAGTACTTAAGGCCGCGGCTCTGGCGGTAGCCATATTCTGGCTACGGTTGGGAGATATCAGCTTCCTTAAGCTCACTGCCTTTGGGGCAGTTTTTCTCTTCTTTTACCTCAAGCCCTCACTGGGGATAGGCAAGTTTGTGGCCTCAGCCGTTGTTTTGTTGATTAACATATTCTTGGCACCCCAAGTAAGCGGCCCCATAGGTTTTTATGTAAATCTATCCCTGGGAACCTTGGGCTTTTTGCTGCTGGGGGTTAAGAACTTGATATTCATCAGGAGGCAAAGCGCCTACCACTTGATGCAGCTGGTGCTTATGGTGGGCCTAGCGAGTCTCTTCTCTTTGGGACTCATTTCCCAAATCCTATTTTTCATCCTGGCCTTTTTCCTCTTTAGGGAGTTTTATCTCATAATGACCCCGGAAAAGCCCGAGCTGATAAGCCTGGTCTCGGCCCTGGAGGGCATGCTGGTGATGCAAGTGGCCTGGGTCACTTCCTTTTTCCCGAGCAGTTTTCTAGTGAGTGCCGCCTTTATGGTCCTCCTGACCTTTATCTCCCACGACGCCCTCGTTAACTATTTCAAAGGCACCTTCTCGGCCAAAATAGCCTGGCGTTCCCTGGCAGTTTTTGCCTTGCTCGCCCTCCTCATCTTATCCTTGCCCGTCTGGGGTTTTAATTAGGAAACTTTGACAATCCAGGGGGCCCGGGAGTAAGATGGTTGGACGGTCATGAATAAACTTATAAAAACTAATAAACAACATGGATCAGTCACTGTTAGCAGTCTTGTTTGCCCTGTTGGGCGTGGGTATAGGGTACTTTGTCAGGCAGCAAATTGCTCTCAGGCGTAAGGAGGGCCAAGAAGCCAAACTTAAAGAAGAAGGCCAAAAGGCCAAAAACGAAGCTCAGGAGATAATCCTGGAGGCAAAGAGCAAAGCCGTCTCTTTAATCGACGAGGCCAGGCAAGAAGAGAAAGAACGCAAGGGCGTTCTTTCCAAGCTGGAAGAAAGGCTCCTCGAGAAGGAGAAGGCCTTGGACGAAAAGGAAAAGAGCACCGAGGAGGCAAAGAAAGGCATTGAGGGCAAAGAGTCCGCTCTGGAAGACGCCCGCAAAGATTTTGAGGGTACCAGGGAACGCATTCAGGAGGAACTCTCTAAGATAGCCGGCATCAGCGCCGAGGAGGCTAAAGAAAAGTTAATCAAAGAGATCAAGGAGCAATACAATGAAGACCTAAAACAGGTCTTGCACAAACTAACTAACGAGCGTAAGGAAGAGATTGAGAAGAAAAGCACGGAGATAATGACGACGGCCATGCAAAGGTACGCCAGAACTCACGTCTCCGACATCACCACCTCGACCTTCACTTTGCCCTCCGAGGATCTAAAGGGAAAAATCATCGGGCGCGAAGGCAGAAACATCAGAGCCATAGAGCGCCTGACTGGCACCGAGCTCATCATAGATGAAACTCCGGAAACCATTGTTATATCATCCTTCGATCCGCTTCGGCGCGAGGTGGCGCGGATGACTTTGGCCAAGCTAATCAAAGACGGCCGTATTCAGCCGGCTAAGATTGAAGAGAAGGTAGAAGAGTCCAAAAATGAGCTTGAGAAGCGCATGTACGAGATCGGCGAAGAAGCGGCCTATGAAGTGGGCATCTTCGATTTGCCCAAAGAGATCATTCACCTCCTGGGAAGGCTGCATTTTCGTACCAGCTTTGGGCAAAATGTTTTGACCCATTCAATTGAAATGGCCCACTTGGCGGGCATGATCGCCTCGGAATTGAACGTAGACGTGGAGGTGGCTAAAAAAGGAGCCCTCCTCCACGACATTGGCAAGGCCATCGACCACGAAGTGGAAGGCACCCACGTGGAGCTGGGAAGGAAGATCCTTAGCAAATACGGGGTATCAGAGGCCGTGGTCAAGGCTATGGAGTCCCACCACGAAGACTACCCATACTCAACCCCTGAGTCCTTCATAGTGGCGGCGGCGGATTCCCTTTCAGCCGCCAGGCCGGGCGCCAGGAGAGGTACTCTCGAGCACTACGTCAAGCGTTTGGAGGATTTGGAGAAGATTGCTGATAGCTTCGAAGGCGTACAGCAGTCTTATGCCCTTTCCGCTGGCAGGGAGCTTAGGGTATTCGTAGTCCCCGAGCGAATAGATGACTTTGGCGCCCTGGAGATGGCTCGGGATATAGCGGCCAAGATCCAATCCGACCTCAACTACCCCGGTGAGATCAAAGTCAACGTCATTCGGGAAACCAGGGCCGTTGAATACGCGAAATAGCCTTCCCTTGTCTAGTAGGCGTTAAAAGTTTAGTGTTTGTGCGAGATTTGGTATAATGACGAAGCCAAATTTCGGCAAGTAGAAAAGGTCGACTAAGATTTGTTTAAAATGAAGAAAGCCGAATTAATAGAAGAAGTGCAGTCAGCAGCCGGTCTTGAGACCAAGCGCGATGCTGAAGCTGCGGTAGATGCGGTCTTTGACGTAATCACCAAGGCCATGAGCCGAGGTGAGGAAGTAGCCCTTACCGGTTTTGGAGTCTTTAAAGTCAGCAAGCGGGCAGCCCGTCAGGGCATCAACCCTCGCACTGGCGAGAAGCTCCAGATCGCAGCCAAAACTGTGCCTAAATTCAGCGCCGGCAAAGGCCTGAAAGACGCAGTTGCCTAAACGTTTCGGTAACTAAAAGCAAAAGCCCCATATAATTGGGGCTTTTGCTTTTCCTTGCAAGCGTTACTTTACGAACCGATGCCGAGAGATTGATTTACTCTGTCACCGGTTTCCATGAAAAGTTGGTAAAGGGTTTTGATCTTAGTCAGGCTTTGCTCTGCCAAACCTTTGGGGGTAATCAAGGTCTGCGTATCAAGGTCTGCGGTGGGAGCAGGGTCGGAAGTCGATGGGAGTAGCGCGGTAGCAGTTGGCTCAAGCAAAGACTGAGCGTAGTTCTCCATTAAAAGAGCAGTTCCCTGGGACTGGAGGTCCTTGGCCTCTTGCAGGATCCCATCCGCCTCGTTAAGGCTAGTGGTAAAACTATCTGGTTCAACCAGCCCCAAGCCTTCTAGTTTGCCGACATCCTGGCGAATGTTGTCTAGGCGCTGGCTGGCCAGGTCCAATACGGAGGGGGTGTATGAGTAAACCAAGATGAATTCCAAGATCTCCCTGGCTCCAGGAGAGTAAATGTTTTCTCGGTATACGATAATGCCATCAATCAGGGCATCTACTTCTTCTATGGTCTTTGCCTCTTTTAGCTTTGCGGTCTGCTCTTCATAGAACAGGCCATATTCTTCGGTGCGCACGATAAGCTTGTCCCTCAATTCCCTTTGGGGTGTTTCCTCCTCAAGCTGTACATCCTCCAGCTTCTCATGCATCTCAGCTACTCTTTCGCTAGCTCCTTTGAGAGCATCAGCCGTCAGCTCCACCTTCTTGGCAAAGCGCTCTTCGGGAGAAACGTCTTCCGTTACCACCAGTTGGCCAAAGTTGATCGTCTGGGCCAAGGCTGCTGGGGTGGCAAGCAAGATAAGTCCAAGAGCTATTATGGTTAAATTCTTCATTGCTTTAGTATTCTTTGGCTTGGGTTAAGAGAATATCGATTTCTTCATCAGTATTTGCTCCTTCTAATATCACCCAATCCTCTGCCCTTGAAGCCTTAGCCAGTTTACTGTCATAACTCACATTGGTTAAATAGTTTACCTCGCCCAGGCGCACATCAATATTTTCGTTAATATCACCAGCCTCACTCGCCAGGCTTTGCTCATTCACGCCCTGGAAGGTGGGGAAGGCCGGGTGTCTAAGAAGCGTGGCTACTCCCCCTAGCGCCAGGAAGGCGAAAAACAGTATCACCAAGCCCATCGATAGGGTCGTACTCAAGCTTTGGGCCAAGCCGAAAAAGCGCGCCGGTTTAGGCTCGCTGCCGTATAAGATCTTAGAACGGACGCCCCTGGCGAAATTGGCATCGGGCTCCACACCTCTTAGAGCGGTTAGTTGTTTTATTAATTGCTCTTCTCTCATTTGTTTTTGTTCAAATCTTCTTTCAGCTTCTTCAGTGCTCGGTGCTGTATTACCTTAACGGCACT
>JAXMKI010000023.1:0-2542 GCA_034374545.1 Patescibacteria group bacterium
AAACTTTTTTTGGGATGGCGAGTGGTAGCGGGCGGCGGCGTGGCTTCCTTAGTTCCGTTCAAAAAAGGTTCGCGCGAAGTGTATAATTACAGCACTAAGATATCCGCCCGTAGCTCAGTTGGTAGAGCAGCGGCCTTTTAAGCCGATGGTCGCAGGTTCGAATCCTGCCGGGCGGACTCTAAAGAATCACTTGTATAATGAAAAGAATGGATATCCCTCAAGAGATAGGAGATGTTGGCGACAAGCTCGCAGAAGCCGGTTTTAAGGCATATCTGGTTGGTGGGTGCGTGAGGGATATTCTGCTTGGCAAAGATCCTAGCGATTGGGACATTGCTACTGACGCCGAGCCCGAGGAAATCCAGAAGCTTTTTAAGGAGAGCGTATATGAGAATGAATTTGGCACGGTTGGCGTTAAGAGCGGCTCGGAAGAGCCCAGTCTGAAGATCGTGGAAGTGACCACCTTCCGCCAGGAGGGGAGATATACCGATAAGCGCCACCCGGATAAGGTGGTTTTTGCCCGCAGCATCGAAGACGACTTGGCGCGCCGGGATTTCACCATCAACGCCATAGCCATTGATCTAGCGGGCAAAGAAGACCCCATTGATCCTTTTGGCGGACAAGTCGATTTGGAAAAGAGAATAGTGAGGGCGGTGGGGAATCCTGATGAGCGATTTGAGGAAGACGCCTTGAGGCTGATGAGGGCGGTGCGCTTTTGCGCCCAGCTTGGATTTGAATTGGAGAAAGAAACCGAGGCGGCCGTAACTAAGGGGGTCTCCGGCATCAAGGCGATAGCGGCCGAGAGGGTGCGGGACGAGCTCTCCAAGCTTTTGATGTCCGAAGGGGCTGGAGAGGGTGTGCGAAAGATGCAAAAGTTGGGGCTACTGGGGGAGATAGTTCCAGAGCTTGCCGAAGGGGCGGGGGTGGAGCAAAACAAACACCACATCTTCGACGTTTTTGAACACAATGTGCGCTCTTTGGAGTATACGGTTGAGAAAGGTTTTCCTTTGGACGTGAGGCTGGCCTCCTTGTTGCACGATGTAGGCAAGGTGGGAACGCGCCAGTGGCAAGACGACTCGCGGGGTGAAAAAACTCAAAGTGGCAAGAAGGGAGACTGGACCTTCTATCAACACCAATACCTTGGAGAGAAACAGGCCAAAGATATTTTAAACAGGCTTAAATACCCGAGGGAGTTAGTGAAAAGAGTGGCTCTCTTGGTCCGAGAGCATATGTTTGTCTACGATCCGGAGGTGGTGACTGAGAAAGGAGTGCGCCGGCTCTTGCGCCGGGTAGGTGAAGAAAGCATAGACGATTTGATTAAAGTGCGTGAGGCCGACCGCATAGGTTCGGGAGTGCCCAAGGCCCAGCCCTATAGACTCCGCTACTTGCAGGCCATGATCGAAAAAGCCAAGGGAGAACCGGTGAGCGTCAAACAGCTCAAGGTTAACGGAGATATGTTCATTAAGGAGCTGGAGATGGAGCCGGGGCCTCACATGGGTCAGATCCTGGCTATTTTGCTTGAGGAGGTATTGGACGATCCTCGGAAAAACACCAGGGAGGGTTTGATAGATAGGGTGAAGGAGCTGCGGGAGTTCTCGAGCAAAGAACTGGATAAGCTCTCTCAAAAAGCTAGGGAGGCCGCCAGGGAGGAGCAAAGGCGGATTGACGAAGCTATTAAGGGGAAATACTTCGTAAAGTAGATTTAGTGATAATCCTGTCGGTTCGCCTGGATGGCGTAAGCCCTTTCAACAGCTTCTTTGGCCGTAATGTTGCCGCTTTCAAATTCACGGATTACTTCATCCAGGGCGTTGTTTTCGAAATCCGTTGCACCCGTTGCCATAATCTCGGCTCGAATGCCCTCTATAACAGGTCTTGGGTTCTGGAGTTCCTGTCTTCCAAAACTCATACGAGTAGTATACCAGTTACTTTATTGACTGGGCCACCTTGCGGCAGTACTTTATGATGGAGCTCCACTAGGAGGCGGACCGTAGTGTCAACGGCTAGCACGCAGGCTTCGGGTGCCTGTAGACCGGGTTCGAATCCCGGCGGTCCGATTAAAGAAAATGGAACACAAAGTAGAATATAAGCGAACAAAGAGCAGGGGACGAGGGGTCTTTGCCTTAAAAGATCTTAAAAGGGGCCAGCTCATAGAAGAGGCTCCCGTGATTGTGCTTTCACCCAAGGACAGTTCCGTGTGTGAGCGAACCATTCTGGATTTATACATCTATCCCTGGAAGGGAAAGAAAGATGGTTGCCTGGCCCTGGGCTACGGGTCTTTATACAACCACTCGTTCGAGCCCAATGCGGAGTATGATCTTAATTACCGTAAAACCACAATCTCATACACGGCTCTTCACTCAATAAAGAAAGGAGATGAAGTGCTGGTGAACTATAATGGTAACCCTGACGGGAAAGACGAAGTGCCTATATTCACTCAGCAGGGGAGGAAGAGGGCTAAGTTAAGATATAAGAGGGGCCTATAGTTTAGTGGTAAAACGGTGCATTCGCATTGCACAGACGGGAGTTCGATTCTCCCTAGGTCCAC
>JAXMKI010000024.1:0-6058 GCA_034374545.1 Patescibacteria group bacterium
CAATTGGTATACTGTTCCTAATGGGGGCGATACACAAAGAAATGGCGGCGGGGAGATGGTATGAGTATTCTTTCGACGAACAGATGGGCAACATCGGCAGCGAAGTTTCCCGCGCCGCTAAGTGGCAGCACAAAGACGAGAAGCTCTTCTGGGGAGCAATCGAAAGAGGCTTGGAGCTTTTCAACCTCACCCTAGACGACCCTCGATGGGCGACCCACCGCAAACGTAAGATTAACCGGGCCAAAGAGGTATTTGTGGATGCAATCTATGGAGGAAAAGAATACCAAACCTCCCTTGAGGAGCTGATGCCCTACTTCGACTACTTTGCTCTTAGGGCTCGCGCTAAACAATAACTATGGGCATCATTCGTAACTTTTCCCTAATGCTCCTGGCTAACGGCCTGGCTCTTTACCTCGCCAGCTTTTCTATCCCAGGAGTAGCTATTTCCCAAACTATTGAGGGGTTTGCCATTACCGCCGGGGCCCTGAGCCTCATTAATATGGTCTTGAAGCCTATGGTTCGCCTGGCCTTGGGGCCAATCTTGCTTTTAACCTTGGGCTTGGGCAGCATTTTGGTAAATGCAGCCACTATTTTCGTTCTTGACTTACTCCTCCCCACCATTACAATCGAGGGGCTTGTTGGCTTGCTAGTTACTGCTTTGATTGTGAGCGCCTCCAATATCGTGATAAGCTTGACTGCAAGATTTATATAAAATGGATATTCTAAATATATCTTTGATAATAGTTTCGGTGATTCTCGTCATTTTAGTCTTACTCCAGCAGCGCAGCGCCGGCTCCAGCGGAGGTCTTTTTGGCGGAGGCGGGGGAGGTGGAGGCGACGGTTCTTTTTACCAGCGCCGCCGGGGAGTGGAGCGCATCCTTTTTGTCGGCACCATCGTTGTCGCCACCGTTTTCGTGGCGCTCTCGCTCGTAAGCCTCATTTTGTAAACAGATAGAAAGCTAAGTATGGCTAGATTTGGGAGTTTACCTTCAAAAATCCTTCAGGCCCTCTCGAGCAGAGAGCGCCTTGTCCTTTACGGCGCCACCCTTATCTTCGTGGTCTCCGGCTTCACCTACGGCGCTTTGGTTTATAAAACCAAGACCTACGTGGTACCGAGCGAGGGTGGAACATACCGTGAAGGGACGGTCGGCCAACCCTCTTTTATCAACCCCGTCATCCCCGTCACCGAAACCGACCGGGTCCTGTCTCGCCTTATCTTCGCCTCCCTGGAAGAGATGGCCGACAGCATCAAGCGTTCGGAGGACGGCCAGACCTGGAATGTGAGGATTAAGGACGGTGTTCTCTGGCACGACGGAGAGAAGCTGACAGCCGACGATGTCGTCTTCACGGTGGACGTGATCCACAACCCCGATAGCCGTTCTCCTTTAAGAGGGAGCTTTGAAGGAGTGGAGGTAGCGAGAGTGAGCGAGTTGGAGGTTGAGTTCACTTTGCAAAACCCCTACGCCTTTTTCCAAGAAGACCACCTTCGGTCTCTAAGACCCATTCCCAAGCATCTTTTTGCGGATTTGCCCGTTACTAACTACCAACTAACCCCTTACGGATTGTCTCCCGTAGGATCCGGGCCCTACAAAGTCAAATCTCACGCCAAGGACGCCAGGGGCTTCATTGCCGAATTTAACCTGGAGGCCAACAGCGCCTATTTCACCCGCCCCCCCTATATCGAAGACTTTGTCTTCAAGTTCTTCCGCAAGGACTCCGAGCTCATCAGCTCATACAACTTGGGGCAAATTGACGGCTTTGGCCTTTCAACCGCCGAGCCCCTCACCGAACGCCCCATTATTATCCGCCACCTAGCCCATTATCTAAGCTCGTCCAGATACTACGCTATCTTTATCAATCAAAGCGTCGCCCCGGAGGCTTTGAGCGAGTTGGGGGTGCGCCGAGCTTTGGCCGGAGCTATTGGAAGAAGCGATTTGATAGAGGCGGTCTTTGACGGCCGCGCTACGCCCTTTTTCGGCCCCACCGGCCTCGCCACCAATCCCGCCGCCAGCTTCGACTCCGAAGCTATCCGAGGCCTTGAACTCAATTTAGTGGTGCCGGATGAGCCTTTCTTGGTCAAAACGGCCGAGGAGGTGAAGGTTGATTGGGAAACTCTGGGAGCCAAGGTTAACTTAACCGTCAGATCTTTGAGAGATATCCGGGAAGACATCTTACGCAACACTAGCTACGAGATGATTCTTTTCGGGAATATCGTGAAAGAAGGCAATGATCTCTTCTCCTTCTGGCACTCTTCCAAGAGATTCTTCCCCGACCAAAACCTGGCCCTTTATCAAGATAGCGAAACTGATGCCCTCCTCGAGGAATACCGCCGCACCTTTGACGGCGAAGTGCGCCTAAATCTTCTGGATCAAATCAGCAACCGCATTGCGGGCAATGTTCCGGCCGTCTTCTTGTATTCCCCCGATTACGTCTATATCTCCGCCCCCTCTTTGGGAGGGGTGGATGACAGCCGAACCATCAATACCAGCGATGATCGCTTCGCCAACGTCACCGAATGGTTTGTAAAGTCTCGCCGCACCTTCCGACCCCCGGTATTGGTGGAATAACTATTTGCACAATTTAGGACGAGTGGTTATACTAGCCTTAGAAGTCAACTTCTCATATATAGACAGCTTTCTAGGTGAAGTCAAAACAGAAGTTTTTTATGCATACACTATAAGGGAGCCTCACCCCAAGGGGATGTGGCGAAACTGGTATACGCGCAGCGTTCAGGGCGCTGTGGGCCCTGGCCCGTGGGAGTTCGAATCTCCCCATCCCCACTTTTATAAATAACAGATGACGACCAGCAGAAAGACACCGGTTAAGAAAACCCCTTCCAAAAAGGTTCCTTTAGCCAACCCGACGGCCAAGAGGGCTCCTGTTAAAGATGCCGGAGGGAAAAGCACGGGAGAACCGTTGCGTTTCGTGCCCTTGGGCGGCCTGGAGGAAATTGGCCGCAACATGTCATATCTCGAGTACGAGGACGAGATCATCATTATGGACATGGGCTTCCAGTTCCCTGAGGAAGACACTCCCGGCGTCGATTACATTATTCCCAATATAGAGTCGCTCCTTCCGAAAAAGGACCAGATTCGCGCCGTTGTCATCACTCACGGCCACATGGACCATATCGGCGCCATCCCCTATCTCCTGGGAAGGCTGGGCAATCCTCCTATATATACGCTGCGCCTGACTAAGGCTTTGATCGAAAAACGCCAGGCGGAGTTTCCCAATGAACCCAAGCCCAACATTATTGAAGTCAAATACGGCGAAACCAAAAAGGTGGGCCAGTACTTCGAGTTCTACTTCTTCGGTGTCGAGCACACCATCCCCGACTCCATGGGGGTGGCGGTGAAAACCCCTATCGGCAACATTGTTCACTTTGGCGACTTCAGGCTCGACCGGGATGAAGCGGGAAAGATCGCTCGCTTCGATGAGATTGAGAAAGTAGCCAAGATGGGCGTCCACACCTATCTTATGGATTCAACTGATGCCTTGAAGGAGGGTATTGGCATTTCTGAGAAAACGGTCGAGGAGAATATCGAACGGCTCCTGGAGCAGGCTAAGGGCAGGATTATTCTCACGACCTTCTCCTCCATGATCACTCGCATCTCCGAAATCATTAAGATCGCCGAGAAAATGGGTAAGAAGGTGGCTATCAATGGCCGCTCCATGAGAGAGAACATGGATATCGCCCGCAACCTTGGGATCGTCAAGGCCAAGGAGGGCACCCTCATCTCCGTCCAGGAAGTCAACAAATACAAAGATGAGAAAGTTTTAATTATAACCACCGGTGCCCAGGGCGAGCCCAACTCCGGCTTTATGAGAATCGTTAACGGCGAGCATCGGCACATTCAGCTCAAGAAGACCGATACGGTAATCTTCTCCTCTTCGGTGGTACCGGGCAACGAAAGAAGCGTCCAGGCCCTGACCGACAGCATCGCCCGGCAGGTGGATATGGTCCAAAACTACAAGCTACTCGACATCCACGCCGGAGGCCACGCCCCCCAAGAGGACTTGAAGCTGGTTATGAAAACCCTCAAGCCCAAGTTTCTGGTGCCCGTTCACGCCTACTACCACTTCCGCACTATCGCCGGCCGCCTGGCCCAGGAGGTTGGTATTCCCAAGGAGAATGTAAAGCTGGTTGATAACGGCGATGTGTGTCTTTTAACTAAAGATTCCTTCGAGATCACCAAGGACAAGGTTGATACCAGTTATGTGATGGTGGACGGCCTCGGTATCGGAGATGTTGAAGAGGTTGTCCTCAGGGACCGCCGGATGCTCTCGGCCGACGGCATGGTTGTTTTAATAGTCACTATCGACCGCCGCTCCGGAAGGGTTCTCAAAAACCCCGACATCATCTCCAGGGGATTTATATACCTGCGCGACAACCAGGAGCTCTTAAAGGAAATCAGGCGCAGAATCAGAGGAATCGTCGGAAGGATCCCCAAAGGAAAGACGGGTGAGTCCGACTACCTCAAATCCCTCTTCAGGGACCAAATTGGACAGTTCATCTATCGCAAGACCGAGCGCAGGCCCATGATTTTGCCGGTGGTGATCGAGATCTAGCGCGCTCAAATAACTTTATTGACTCATAAAACTCTTTGGCTCTGAGCACTCTCCTGCCGACGCTTGGTATATAATAAACTCATGGCTCAAAAAGTTGCTGTAACTGGATTCCAACCCTCAGGCACTTTGCATATCGGGAACTACCTCGGTGCTTTTAAACAAGCCATAGAGCTCCAAGGCAAGGCGTACCAACGTTTCTACTTCATAGCCGACTACCACTCTCTCACCCAAAAATATGATCCCAAGAGAAAGGCTGACGATATCTTCAACGTGGCCGTGGACGCCCTGGCTTTGGGGATTGATCCCAAAAAGTCCACCTTCTTCGTTCAATCGCACGTTACCGAACACGCCAACCTCGCCTGGATCTTGAATACCATAACCTCCATCGGCGATTTGGAGAGAATGGTTGAGTACAAAGAGAAGATAGCTCAGGGACAAATTCCAAATGCGGGCCTTTTTAACTACCCAGTCTTAATGGCAGCGGACATTCTTATATACAACGCTGACGTGGTCCCCGTTGGCGACGACCAACGCCAACACTTGGAGTTAACACGTACCTTAGCCCGCACGTTCAATAAACGTTTTGGCAAAACCTTTACAGAGCCCACCGCTCTTCACAACAAAACTCCCCGAGTTATGAGTCTCAATAATCCTGCTCAGAAAATGAGCAAGTCTATTCCCTCAGGGTGCCTTTTCCTCTCCGACCCTCCATTAGTTATTAAGAAGAAGATTATGTCTGCCCAAACTGACTCCCAAAAAAAGATTGGGTACGATCCGAAGAAACGCCCGGCTGTTTCTAACTTAATCGATATATACGCTGGCTTTGCCGGTATAAGTACCGAGGCAGTGGTGAGAAAGTATAAGAATACGGGGTATGCAAAATTCAAAAGCGATTTGGCCGGTTTGCTCACAGATTTTCTAGAACCATTTAGAGAAAACCGCGCTGCGCTCATGAAGAACAAGAAGGTGGTTTTGAAAATTCTCGAGGATGGAGATAAGAGAGCTGGTAAGGTGGCGATTAAGAAGCTTGAAGAAATTAAAGGAAGGGTTGGGCTTATATAGGTAGGATGTGAAGCGCCCCGCCTGTGTGAACAACGGGGCACTTCACGTGTCGCTTTGTTCTCCAGAACGGGGCTTTTGTTTAGCCCTCCGGCGCTCTGCCTTCATCTTGGCATACTTCTCATCGCCGTAGGCTTTTCTCAACCAATAGTGAACAGCCGTGTTTGTCCCTAGACCGTTGTCAGCAGCAATCTGCCGGATGGTCTTTTCCCCGGAGAGATATTCCGCAGTTACCCTGCGGACATATGAACTATCTGAAGTCCATTTACTCCGGTGGCTTGCATCGAATCCTGGCTTCGGGCCAGGCTTGGATATTTGCCGGCGCTGTGCTTGCAATCTCGCAAAGCGCTTCTCTCCCACAGCCAGCCTCAATGCTCGATCAAGAGTTCCCGCTTGTGAAACGCCGAGGAGTCTATGGGCGAGCTCACGC
>JAXMKI010000025.1:0-2661 GCA_034374545.1 Patescibacteria group bacterium
GCATAGATTCCTCCTGCACAGATACCGAGCCCAGCTTGGTTAACTCGGATTGTTATTGATATTAATAATCTTTTATGGAACTGTCTACTTAGTTGGTTAGCAAGACAGTTAACGGGATTCGAACCCTCCTCGTGCGCCCGAGACCCATACCCCTCTCGTGCTAGCTCGAATTGGCTGACCCCTCCAGTCTAATACTCCCTACTTAAGTTGAATCACGAACAATCCGTTTTTCTCAATTTCTTCCTTCTGGCCGAAGTCATCGAGCTTAAAGTTCAGAACATAATCCACCGACTTTTCTATTTGTCGGCCTGTATATTGTTTAATGGCTGGATCCCATTCTTCTAAAACGAGTGTGTCCCCCTCACTAATATCGAAATCTGCCACCCTCAACTCAAATTTCTTTTTGCCAGGACTTACGAGTTCAAAATACTCCGGCCATATTTTCTTTTTTATTATTGCCATACGATTAATTCTACCAAACATTCGATATTATCAACCTCCTCGGTCTCTAGAACCTCCGCCCTAGGTGGCTGCCGGGCTAGGGCTCGAACCTAAACTAATGACTTCAAAGGTCACTGTGCTACCATTACACTACCCGGCAATCTCTCTTGTTATACTCCTTTCCTTTACCTTACTTCAACAACGACATAATCATATGGGAGGGCTCTTGCTGTCCGTTCTGTATCGAAAACAGAGAGCTGGAACTCCTTTTTAGTTTGATGGTAATATGAATATATGAAAAACAAACAAAAAGTAGCCCTCTATTGGGCCATAGCTATAGTGATAGTCGCGAGCGTAATCGGTGCTTTGGTTTTCTACTCAAATCAGCCAGGTCCCCTGGATACCTTCGCCAAGTGTCTAGGAGACCAAGAATCAACCTTTTACGGCGCCTACTGGTGTCCGGCCTGCAACCAGCAAAAAACCCTCTTTGGAAAATCTCAGCAACACCTTCCATATGTCGAATGTTCTGAGCCGGGATCCAGGGATCAAAATGAAACTTGTATCGAAGCAGGCATCCAAGCATATCCCACTTGGGAATTTGCTAACGGCGAGCGGATAGAGGGAGTACTCTCTCCGGAACAGTTGGCCCAACTCACCACCTGCCAACTGCCTCAATAAAAGAAAAGACTCCCAAAGGGGAGTCTTTTCTTATCTAACCTCTAAATCTAATTTTCGAAGACGTAATCTACATACCTCCAGAAACCATCGTTCCCGCCAAGCTCCGCAACGCATTCGCTTCCCTCAGCCAGAGGTCTGGCAGATGGGTGGATGGACTCCAGGGGCAAATGGCGATATACCCAGGCCATGTTGCCATCATACTGGTCCATCACCGCTTTCATTTCCGGATGGAATCGTTTGCAAAACGGACACTCCAGATCGGAGTATTCAACGATCTTTACCGAAGCATCCAAGCTGCCCCGGATGTGGTCCTCTGCAGTTACAACCTTGACATCCGGAGACGCCACCACCACTCCGTCTATTCCCCTGACGCCGTATTGAGCTTCAAGTTGCGCCAAGGCAACGTCGTCATTGAGCAAAGCCGCATCAACGTATTGGCTTAGCAGATCCGCCGGCAGAGCTCCCTCAACGAAGTATTGCTCCCCTCCTGAGGTAACGATCGCTGAAGTGGGAGTGCCGCCCAGTCCGCTATTGATCGCCTCCTCCAGATCCGCCGATACAACATCAGCATATTTCCCTTCGGCCAGACACTGATTGAAATCCCTTTCGTTCACACCCGCCGCTTTGGCCGCCTCTGCCGGCGAGGCTACACTCTCGCTTCCAGCAGGAGCCTCCAAGTTGGACCCGCCGGGCGTTCCCCCGATATAAACGACTGCTCCTGCGATGAGGAGTCCTGCCACCACAATGGCTGCCGGAACCACGTAGGCGTTCGCATTTTCATTATTTTTTTCCATAGCCCCATAGTATACCACATCTTACTGCGACGCTATACTGGGCGGTATAATGCGGAGAATATGGTACAACTGATAATCTATACAACCCCCACCTGCCAATTTTGCAAAATGACCAAGGCTTTCTTTGCAGAGAAAGGAGTCCCGTATGAAGAAAAAGATGTCGCTTCCGATTTAGAAGCTCGTCAAAAGATGGTCCAAAAAATCCGGTTAGCTCGGCGTACCCGTTATCACCATCGGTGAACACGTGGTTATTGGATTCGGCAAAGAAGCTCTAGAGTATTTAATACACCACGCTGAGGAGTAGTCCTTGACAGGCAAGCGCAAAGCCTCCTAATATCAAAACACAGAGGATTGGATTCCCGTGTGAGAGCGTAGCAGCGGAGTCCTCCACGCTCTGCGTACCTTACACAGGATAGGTTACGGTCCCCCTGAGTTGACCACTCCACTCTGGAGCCGTAGCCCCCTCCGGGATTGGCGTTCCCGGAAGGTTTCAAGGAGTTGTCGGGTAGGAACCCGGTACGGACAGGAAGCAGGTGCCGCTAGATACCTCGCCATCCCGTCCCTACGCCGATTCAGGCACAACCCTTAGGCAGGCACAAGAAAGGAGGTAGTCTCGACTCGTTCCGAAGACACCACCCTCCAATCGTTGGAAGCCGTAAGGCTCATCGACCCCAGTACCTGCCAAGATTTCAAGAGTTGCCTCGTGATTATCGCGAGTCCCCTCCCGATCAGCACCGATCACGAGGCG
>JAXMKI010000026.1:0-3988 GCA_034374545.1 Patescibacteria group bacterium
TGCTCGGACGAGAGATAGGGCACAATCCTGGTTTTCAGATAGCGCTCCAGAAACTCCAGGTCCACCAAATTGCTGGGGTCTTGCATGGCAACGGCCATAGATCCATCTTCATTGCGCGCGAAAGCTACGGCCCGCTTTTGCCGGGCAACATCTTCCGGCAACAAATTCAAAACATTGACGTCAATATTGGCCTCCTCCAGGCCTATCAAGGGAACGTTGAGATAGCGGGCTGCGATATTGAGAAAATACTCGTTGGTGATGATGTTCTTTGAGATCAAGACATCCACCACCGGAGAGCCCAGCCTAGCCGCCTCCTCAGCCGCGCCGTTAAAGGCCTCTTCACTTACGAGGCCATCGCTCAAAAGTATTTCTTCTAATTTGTTATCTGGTATCTGGGTCATACAAAAACGCGGGCCTTCATCCTTACCTCAATTTTAACACAACCCTAACTGCTTTATATCTTAAGGAGGAGCCACAAGGGGGTCGTAGCCAACCAATATTGGGCCAAAAGAAAGGTCGCTAGGCCCACCGGCGCCCAAAGACCATACAAAGGCAAACGTCTATCTCGCCTCCCCCGCACCCTCTCCCACAGATGCCAAAAGGTATATACAGAAAACAAAAGAAGGAAATAGAAAAAAACGCCTGGGTAGGCTACTAAGAATATGGAGGTGGCTGCGAGATACGATTCCTCCACCTCAAAGAACCTATCTCCACCACGTTTATTCAGTCGCGCCACAACTGCTAACAAAATTAAGGAGAAGATAAAAGCTATCAGATAGGGAGCCACGATGCGAGTGAGGATGTAAAAATAAAAGTAGCTACCTTGATATTCAGGCAGTAAAAGCTTCGCCAGCTCATCAGATGCCCATAGTTCACGCTGCTGCCAGATGGTATAGGCTCCAACCGCAGCTACCGTGACAACCGTCGACCAAAAGATTAGCTTTGCATACCGAACCAGAAAAGTTCGACCGCCGCTGTCTGCGGCGGCCAAACTAAGTGCTATTAGAACCCCAATGCTGAGAACAAACAATCTACATTTTCTAGGTTATGAGGTCCAAAGCAGGATCAGTGCCTATTTCAAAAGCATCATCATCATCTCCCCCGTCCACGCTCTCAACATCACTGTCACCCGTATTAGCAAACTTAGTGCTTTCCATGACGGCGTTCAGTTCCCAAGTCTTGTTAGTGTCATCACCCATATATACATACTGATAAGCAGCGGAGTTTGTCGGATCTCTTGGCAAAGTAGCTAGTGGGGAGCCACCCGATATACCTGCGAGGTTAACGTCGACCCAGCCAGCGGCAGCAACGGTGTAGACAGCTCTTAAGGTACAGCCGGCGGTGTGTGTACAGGTGGTACTGGCAGTTGAGAAAGGCCCACCGGTCGTAAAGTCAGGACTGGCTACTGATGCGGCATACAGTGCCAAGGCAGAGTTTACACTCGCCAAGTCCTGAAGCCTCTGACTATCCCTTGCTTGAGCCAACAGCTGCGCCGGGTTCAAGACCACCACCACCGCGGCAGCCAAGATACCCAAGATGGCAATAACGATAAGTAACTCGACCAAAGTGAACCCCTTAGCATTAGTTTTTTCCATGTTGAGCTAATTGTATCAGATAGGGGGGGTAAAACAGCGAACCTGTGGATAAATCCTTACTGTCCTCCGTCAACAATGCTTTTAACCTTGGCCACCAATTCATCTATGGGAGTCTGGGCTTTGATAAAATAGTCTATCACCCCCAGCTGCTTGCCTCTTTGAATATCGTCCTCCTGCCCCAGGTTGGAGGTAATAATAACGGGTGCTTTCTGAAGATTTGGATCCTCCTGGATCTCCTGCAAGACCTCAAAACCAGACTTTTGAGGCAAGATTATATCCAACAAAATAAGACTCGGCACAAAACCCGCCCTCAAAATCTCAAGGGCTTCTTCGCCGGTAGTGGCCTTGCGTACCTCAAGACCGGCCTTTTTCAGCCTAGATATCAACAAATTAACCAAAAAAACGTCGTCTTCAACCACTAGAACACTTTTTGCCGGAGCTGCCTGAGGAGCAACCTGCGGCGCTGCTTGCGCAGTCGAAGTTTGAGTATCTGCCATAGTAGGTTAATTGTATGAGAAAACCATTAGTTTCTCAAACTGAAAATGGTTAAGGTAAGTACTTTTTAGTTGCCCCAAGCTAAGCTCTAACTAATGCTAGAGAATCGAGACACAACGGCTCCTCGATCAATACCGGCTCTGATTTCGGATCAGAGCATCCATCTTAAAAGTTTAATTGGTCCACGCACAGCTTCCGCTACACGTGCCTTGTTACGACTTCGTCCATGTCACCGAACTTACCCTAACTCCAGACTAGCTGAAGCTTCAGGCACTCCCGGCTCCCTTGACGTGACGGGCGAATGTTTATTGTGGAATTCAACATTGACGTTCCCACCGTACGTGCGGATTTCCCGCATACGGCGAGCTCTAGTGCATATTCTACTTTATCTTTTGTATTCTGTGCTCTAGAGAGAGTCCTTCACTCTTAGTATTAAGAGTTACTACGACTCAGCTGACTCCTGACACTGCATCAATTCCATTTCATCACAATTTCATTGTGAACAGATATCAGGTCTCCCCGGGTTACTCATACCTCTATTCCAGACATCCCAGAAAAGCTTTTCTTAAACCTTCCCTACCCTCACCACCCATTGGTAGGTCGGTTGGCTTTCTTAATTTCCGGGCTGCCTTTTGCCTCCAGATCCTCCGCCGGATACCTCACGATATCAGACTATCTTTTAGCTACGCTCCTTTGACGAAAGGAGGAGTGGATTTAAACCACTTAGATATATAAGCTGCCGGGCGCGTTTAGTTGTGAGTACAAGGATCGGGAACGTATTCACCGCGCCGTGGCTGATGCGCGATTACTAGCGAATCCAACTTCATGCAGGCGAGTTGCAGCCTGCAATCCGAACTGAGGCCAGTTTTTTGAGATTAGCTCCACCTCGCGGCTTCGCAACCCATTGTACTGGTCATTGTAACATGAGTGTCGCCCTGGGTATCAAAAGGCCATGCGGATTTGACGTCATCCTCTCCTTCCTCCCTGTGAATCAGGGCAGTTTCGCCAGACACTTGTAACTGACGATGAGGGTTGCGCTCGTTTCCCCACTTAAGGGTACATCTCAAGACACGAGCTGACGGCAACCATGCAGCACCTGCCTAGCCGCTAGAAAATCCAGAGATCTGCCTTTCGGCAAATCGTCGTCTAGGTTTCAAACCCAGGTAAGGTTCCTCGCTTGCTATCGAATTAAACCTCATGTTCCTCCGCTTGTGCGATCCCCCGTCTATTCCTTTGAGTTTTAAGCTTGCGCTCGTACTTCCCAGGCGGTCGGCTTAACGCGTTAGCTGCGCCACTCCGAGGGTCGATACTCGAAACAGCTAGCCGACAAAGTTTACGGCGTGGACTACGAGGGTATCTAATCCTCTTCGCTACCCACGCTTTCGTACCTGAGGGTCAGGAGTACGCCAGTCTGCTGCCTTCGCCTTTGGTGTTCCGCACGATATCAACGGATATCACCCCTACACCGTGCGTTCCACAGACCTCTCGCATCCTCTAGCCTGACCGTATCCACCGCGGCCTCACCGTTGGGCGGTGAGATTTAACGGCAGACGCATCAAGCCCCCTACGTACGCTTTACGCCCAATAAATTCGGATAACGCTTGGAGTCTTCGTATTACCGCTGCTGCTGGCCAATCATTTGCCTACATTGCTGTAGGGATCGGACTATATCATCACCCGTCCACGAATTGTGGGTGTGGGTGCTTGGCGTGTTATACAAAACTATTAGCCTTGTATCTCGCTCCTTGGAGCTCAGTCTCTGAGGGGTCAATTACGACTTCCCTGCGGATTGCCTATCAAGGACTCTGAACATATCAGAGCGCAGCTCTTGTTAGGTTTCCCGCATATAAGCCAAGTGTGCATCTTTATGTTTCCATAAAGAGTCGCGCCAGTAATTA
>JAXMKI010000027.1:0-6003 GCA_034374545.1 Patescibacteria group bacterium
GTGGTAGTGGTGGCATATGAAAAAGAGAGAGGAATGCTTTTGATAAAGGGAGCTTTGCCCGGGATGAATGGAAGCAAGGTAACTTTGATAAATAGATCTCCCAAGAAGGAGGATATAAAAGAAGTGAAAGAAGAAGCTAAATCTAAGTAGCTATGAAAACTGACGTATACAACGTAGAGGGTAAAAAGGTTGGCGACGTTGAAGTTTCCGACAGGCTTTTTGGTGCCTCTTGGAATGCCGATCTGGTGCATCAAGTCTTGAGGGTCCAAACCGCTAATGCCCGGGAGAAGGTGGGTCACGCCAAAGACAGGAGCGAAGTACGCGGTGGAGGTATTAAGCCTTGGAGGCAAAAAGGTACCGGGCGTGCTAGGCATGGCTCTATCCGCTCTCCCATTTGGGTTGGAGGAGGTGTAACCCACGGACCAACTAAGGAAAGAAACTTCTCGTTGAATATTCCTCAAAAGATGCGCCAGGGAGCTCTCTTTGCCATTTTGTCGAAGAGGCTCTCTGATGGAGAGGTGAAGGTAATCGACTCTTTAGGAGTGTCAGAGCCCAAGACCAAGTTTTTGAGAGAGGCCTTGAAAGTATTGGCGCCAACTCAAAGCGCTTTGGTCATCGTCTCTCCGGAGAATAAAGCTGCATATGTTGCAGGCAGGAACTTGAAGAGGGTGAAGGTAGCGGATGCTAAAAGCCTTAACGTATACGATCTTTTGCGTCCGGCCGTGATTGTTATCGAACAAGGAGCCTTGGAGACAATAGAAAACCACTATGGATCTACAAAATAAGATAATTCGACAGCCCCTTATCTCCGAGAAGGGGACAGATTTAAGTGCTTCCGACAAGTACATCTTTTTGGTAAATCCGGAGGCCAACAAGAAGCAAATAGCTGAGGCCATCGAAAAGATCTATAAGATTCACGTAGAAAAGGTGAATGTTATCCGAAACCGCAAGAAGGCTAACGAATATAAGAAGGCCGTGGTTACTATAAAGGCAGGCGAAACTATTGACGTCATTCCCCACTAATGAAGAAATATAAGCCATATACAGCCAGTCGGCGTCAGATGACCACTGTCGATTACAGCGTCTTGACCGACATCAAGCCTCTGAAGAGTGCCACCGTCGGCCAGAAAAGATATGCTGGACGCAACAACCTTGGCCGCATCACCGTCCGCCACCAGGGCGGGGGAGTAAAACAAAACTACCGCCTGGTAGATTTCAAGCAGGATAAACTTGATATCCCGGGCGTCGTTGAGGCACTCGAGTACGATCCCAACCGCTCTGCCTTCATCGCCCGCGTAGTCTACGCCGACGGAGAAAGATGTTATCACCTGGCCCATTCCAAGACCAAGGTGGGGGACAAGATCAAAACTTCCAATAAGGCCTCTTTGAAGGTGGGTAACAGGATGCCTTTAAAGAAGATCCCCGTAGGATACGAGATCCACAATATTGAAACTAAGCCAGGCCTGGGCGGCAAGATCGTCAGGAGCGCCGGCTCTTCGGCTCAGGTATTAAGCCACGACGCCGGATACTCTCATTTAAAGATGCCCTCGGGCGAGGTGAGGAAGATCCCCTCTGGGGGCCTTGCCACCCTTGGCCAAGTGGCCAACCCGGAACACAGCTTAACTGTCATCGGCAATGCCGGTCGCAAGCGCAGGATGGGTGTTCGGCCGACTGTCCGAGGTGCCGCTATGAACCCGGTGGACCACAAATACGGCGGAGGTGAGGGCAGACAGCCTCGCGGGACCAAGCGCCCCAAAGACATCTGGGGCAACATCACCGGTGGCAAGAAGACCCGGAACAAGAAAAAGTGGTCTAATAAGTTGATTGTTAAGCGCAGAACGAGTAAAAGGAATAAGCAATAAAGATGGCCAGAAGCGCTAAAAAGGGTCCGTTCGTAGATCCCAAATTAATGAAGAAGGTTGAGAAGGCTACCGCCGGGAGCAAGACGCCTATTAAAACCTGGTCTAGAGCCTCCGCTATCTCCCCGGAGATGGTAGGGTATGTCTTCGGCGTGCATAACGGCCGGGCCTTTCTTGATGTCGTGGTTACGGAAGATATGGTAGGACACAAATTGGGAGAGTTCTCCCCCACCCGCAAATTCACCAAACACGGGGGCAAGATGCAAAAAGAGATAGAGCAAAAGATTAAGGAATAATCATGGCCGACAAAGATAGCAAAACAGCTGTAGCAGCGATGAAGAACTTGAACATCTCGCCTCGTAAGGTGAGGTTGGTTACGGATGCCGTTAAAGGAACTCACGTAGTCTCCGCTATGGCTCAACTGCGTGCTTTGCCCAATCGGGCGAGCGACCCGGTCTTGAAGCTTTTAAACTCCGCCGTGGCCAATGCCAGGGAGAAGAATATGGATATGGGGAAGCTGGTCATTAGCTCCATCACCGTCGACAAGGGAAGGGTGCTTCGCAGGGTCAAGGCCAAGGCCAGGGGCAGGGTAGGGCTCATTGAGCACAAACAAAGCCACGTTAACCTAATTCTTAAGGAAGATAGCGAGGCGAAGCATCAAGCCTTCGTCATTCCTCAGAAAGTGAAGAAGGTTAAAACTCTTAAGGAAGAAAAGCAGTCCAAGAAGGAAAAGCCGGAATTTGAGGAGAGGGAGGAAAAGGCCAAGAAGACTCCCAAGAAAGGCTTTGCTCAAAGGTTTTTCAGTAGGAAATCAATTTAGATCATGGGAAGAAAGATTAATCCAATTTCATACAGGCTGGGCATCAACAAGGATTGGGATTCTCGTTGGATGGCTTCAGGCGAAGACTACCGCAAATACCTCAAGGAAGATGAGGCTATTCGAGAAATCATTGAAGAGAAGATCTCCAAGGCCGGTATCGACCGGGTTGAGATTGAACGTACTCCGGGTCAGTACAAGGTGACGATTAGGGCCGCCAGACCAGGTATTGTTATCGGCCGAGGCGGCAAGGGTATTGAAGATCTGGCTAACGCCATTCAAAAGAGGATTGGCCGAGTCTCCACCCCCTTGAATGTAAACGTGGAGGAGGTTAAGCGCACCGAGGTTTCGGCCTCAGTTATGGCCCAAAACATCGCCTATGACCTGGAGCGCAGGATGCGATACCGCCGGGTTATGAAAAGACATATCGATATCGCCATGCAAAACCGCGAGGTTGAAGGCATTAAAATCAAATTGGCCGGCAGATTGAACGGAGCCGAGATCGCCCGTTCCGAACAGCTCAAGAAAGGCAGGCTGCCTTTGACCACCATCCGAGCCAATATCGACTACGGCACCACAGTGGCCGCCACGACCTACGGCTCCATCGGCATCAAAGTCTGGCTCTACAAGGGCGAAATCTTCGACAAAAACGAAAAAAGATAATAAACGCCCATGTTAATGCCTAAAAAAGTTAAGCACCGCAAGTGGCACAAGGGCCGCCGGCGAAAAGGAACCAATGAATCCAGGGGAACAGAGGTCTCCTTTGGTAGCTTCGGTTTGCAATCGCTCGGATCTGCCTGGCTCAACTCCCGCCAGATAGAGGCCGGACGCAGGGCCATCACTCACTACCTCAAGCGCGAGGGCAGGATTTGGATCAGAGTTTTTCCAGACAAACCGGTAACGGCCAAACCGCCTGAGACCGGTATGGGCAAGGGCAAAGGCGCGGTCGACCACTACGTCTTCCCAGTCAAACCGGGGAGGATGATCTTTGAGCTCGATGGCATTAACGAGGATACGGCTAAGGTGGCTTTTGATAGGGCCAAGCACAAGCTGCCCTTTAAAACAAGGTTTGTTAAAAAAGATTAAAGACCATGAAAAAGAGCGACATTCAAAAGTTAACCAAGAAGACCGTAGTCGATCTTCAAAAGGACCTCCAGGGAACCAGGGAGGAGCTCCAGACTTTGCGGTTCGATCTGGCTACCGGCAAGGTGAAAAACATCGCTAAGATCCACCAGGCCAGGAAAAAGACGGCCCGTTTGCTGACGTTCATCAATCAGAAAACCCAAGAAAATGGAAAAGGAAAATAAAGGCAGAACCCTTCAAGGGACTATAACCTCCGACAAGATGGATAAAACCGTTGTCGTTACTGTATCCAGGGACAAAAAACATTCCCTGTACCACAAATACTTCAAGCAATCCGTTAAGTTCAAAGCCCACGATGAAGGAAACGTTTACAAGGAAGGCGATGAGGTGGTCATTGAAGAAACCCGGCCCTTGTCCAAGGACAAGCATTGGAAGGTGGTGGGCTTGGTCAAAAAGGCGCAGGTGAAGGAAGTGGAAATTGAAGACCCACAAGTATGATTCAAGAAGGCACAATTTTAAAGGTGGCAGATAACTCGGGCGCTAAGACCGTGCGCTGTTTCAGGGTGCTTGGAGGTTCCCGCAAGCGTTATGCTTCCATTGGAGATACCATCGTCGCTTCCGTCAGGGTGGCTGAGCCTCGCAAGCAGTTGAAGAAGAAAGATATTGTGGTGGCGATAGTGGTTCGCACCCGAGCTCCCCTTCGCCGGAAAGACGGCACCTATGTCAGGTTCGACGAGAACGCGGTGGTCGTTATTGAAAAAGGCAAGAAGGAGCCCCGGGCAACTAGGGTCTTCGGTCCCATCCCCAGGGAAATTAAAGACCTGGGATATGACAAGATCACTTCCATAGCCAAAGAAATAATTTAAGAAAATGGTGGGCATAAAGACAAAAATCAAAAAAGGAGACAAGGTGCTGCTGCGCAAGGGGAAAGACGCGGGAAAATCCGGTAAAGTATTGCGGGTTATTCCAGATAAATACACCGTGGTGGTGGAGGGCCTTAACATCCTCAAAAAGAATATCCGCGCAAAGAAACAAGGAGAGAAAGGACAGATTGTCTCTGTTCCCAGCCCTGTCAGGGTGGAAAACGTTAGCCTTGTCTGCCCGGGTTGTCATAAGCCGACCCGAATTGGCACTCGTATGAAGGGCGACAAGAAAGAAAGATATTGTAAGAAATGCAAAGCCAAGATCTAGAAAAGATAATAGTAGCGACGGGAGTTGGCAAAATGGCGCAAAATGCCCAGTTTGAAGCCAATCTTCTGCCAGAGCTCAATAAGGACCTGGCTGCCATCACTGGCCAGAAGCCCCAAGCGAGGCCGGCTAAAAAGTCCATCGCTGGCTTTAAGTTGCGCGAGGGTTCACTTGTTGGGTTGAGGGTAACTTTGAGGGGGAAGCGCATGGAGGATTTCCTAAACCGCATGGTCAATGTGGCCTTGCCCCGCGTCAGGGACTTCAGGGGTATTGATCCTAAGCAAATTGACAAGGAGGGCAATTTGACAATAGGTTTCCGCGACCATAGTGTGTTCCCTGAAATCGTTCCTGAAGAATCAAAGGCGGATTTCGGCTTCCAGGTTACCCTAGTTTCCAAAGAAAGAGATCCGGCAAAGGCGAAGGAGATGTTTGAAAGACTGGGCATTCCCTTTGTTAAAGAACCTAAATAGATATGGCTAAGAAATCACAAATAGCAAGATCGCAAAAAGAGCCTAAGTTCAGCACTAGGATAGTGAGGCGCTGCTTTAAGTGCGGCCGCCGCCGCGGCTATATGCGTGATTTTGATCTTTGTCGCATCTGCTTTAGAGAATTGGCCCAGAGGGGTCGCATTCCGGGAGTCAAAAAAGCCTCGTGGTAATCATATGTATCAAGACACTCTAATTAGAATCAAAAACGCATTGGCCAGGGGGAGGAATAAAGTAAAAGTTCCTTACTCCACTTTTGATATGAACATCTTGGAGGCTTTGGTCAAAGCCGGATATATCGAATCGGCTCAAAGGAAAGGCAGGGGAGTCAAAAGAATCATCGATATCAAGCTCAAATATGAGACTGATGGCTCTCCCGCCATATCGGGCGTTAAGTTTGTCAGCGTTCCCTCCCGCAGGATCTATTCCGGATACAAGAGCATGAAGGATTCCCGTCAACGCTTTGGTCACTATCTGGTATCGACTCCCACCGGGGTGATGGACGGATACGAAGCCAAGCAAAAGAAAGTCGGCGGACAGGTATTATTTGAAATCTGGTAACATGAGCAAG
>JAXMKI010000028.1:0-3002 GCA_034374545.1 Patescibacteria group bacterium
TTGCACTTCTTACCCGTTATACCATGACACTCTGAACACATGTAGCCCTTCATAGAACCTCCAAACAAAAGAGACACACCCGTAGGTATGCCTCTGATTCACGAACTTTGTGCATAATGCGTTATCTCTTTTGGTTTCCGCAAAACTCTTATCTTAAGTTTAGGCAAACACTAGAATAGTAGTCAAGGGATTCTATCTTATAGCCTTTCTAAATGCGGCTTTATCTTCCTCTGTGAGGCCACCCGTTTTTGGTTGCCCTGTGGTCTGGGTTGTTTTAGGAGCAAGGGGCCGATTCTGGGCTTTGACATAGCTTATTAAAGCCTTTAAGCTTTCGGTCTTTTGTTCATCTGTCAGGCGTCTATAAGCTGGAGAAGCAATGGTCTTCTCCAGAAGAGGCCCCAACGTGTCTCCTAACCGGAGTATGTACTCTCTTCTTTGCGACTCCGACAACTCTACCTCCCCAACCTTTCTCGGCGCGCTTCCTATGCTGATGTCTAGTTTCCTCAACTCCTGACTGGGGAAAGACCGTCCATATTTCTGCCTGTAATTCATGAACATCTGAGCATAAGGGCTGGCCCTGCCTGTAAGCCCAATCATCCCTAGAGCCGATTCTGGGCGGCCTTCGGCTATTCCTTTAACCACTTCCTCTGGCCCAATAGGGGTTATGAACTCACTGAGAATGCCGGCAGCAATACCCCCAGGCGTTGGCTTTATCAGTGCTCCTTCAAATGTTCTGGCTGAGCCATAGTAGGCGAATTGCCCGGCAATATCTACGGCACGGAAAGGCAAACTCCCCTTACTCCTCAGAAAACGGACTTCCTCAGAAGCCGCTTTTGAGGGGTTGCCTTCAGCAATAGAAACACTCATACGGGCTATGGTGCGGAAATAAGTGTAGAATGGCCCAAAAGTATTGAAATAGGTCTTGCCGATTCTGAAACTCATCCAATCTGGAGCGAAGGGATCAGTAAGGTTCGGCAACTTTTTGTCCTGCGCCCAGTTAATTGCGAGTGTAACAGTCGTTCCACCAGCTAATAAGGCTCCTATTGCACGGCGAGCCTCAGCCCCTCCTGGCCCCCCAGTAAAGACTTGCCCCATCAAGCCCACATTGGCGCGGAAGAACCTCGCGGCGAATAAGGACAATGCCTCAAATGTTTGCTGTGTCGGCCTGATTCCCATGATAGTGTAAGATTCCGTCCCCAATTCCTTGCGGATAGCTGAACCCAGGCTCACTAAATCATCCATACCCATGCCTGTCTGTTTGGCAACTTTGTAAAGCTCGGTTTGCCCAGCAGTAATGAACCAGCCAAAAGCACGGTTAGTAACTTTTAGAACAGACCCGATTACGGGAATCTTGGTAGGGATGCTCGCTAACCCTTGCTCCGCAAAAAGGAACTCTACCGGGCGGCTTATGGCTCCTACCCGCACAACCTCATCAATGATGTCAAAATTCTTGGCTACCCAAGCATAAGGGTCATCTATCAATGAAACAATGGACACCGCTTGAGATTTCCACCAGGCGATGTTATTACGGTAGAAGAGAGCCTGCCCCTGAATGTATCCAGCCGCCATATCAACGTTAGTAAGTGTTGTCCGAACCATTTGCGAAATATCATTTATCAGCCTGGCGGAGGCTTCCGTGGCTCTTGGCATTTCTGGCAGTTCAATAAACTTAGATACATCTTCTACCAGACTAGCTGGCGCTATCCGTCCATTTGGTAAACGCATCTCATAGAGGTTAGGCAGGGCAACCTCACGTTTAGCAGCATAAAGGTCTCGCATCGCTTGAATAAAATCCGCCTCTGCTTGGCGCAATGACTCGAATGCTTCGGGGTTTTGGCTGGATTTATATGCGCTTTTCGCTGCATCACGAACCGTTCTGGTTTGCTTCACACGCTCCAATATCTCAGGAAAACGGCGCTCCAAACGCTCCAAAGGTTTTTCCACTCCTGGCAAGCGGGCAATAGCGTTTCGTGCTTCCTGGTTAGCAATGGTGTCTATACCAGCATGTAATCGTGCTTTAAGACGAAGTAAAGGGTTAGTCTCGTACTTATAGCCCAAATCAGTAGCCTCATCCACGGTCTTGAAAGCACGTCCGTAAGTGTAACCCTTGCGACTACTGATATGGTTCCGTATGGCTGAACCAGCCTTTCTTTCTTCTGGCCCGGATAGGACAATCCTGTGCCAGTAATTTTCCCCCATCTCCACGGCATCCACGCCAACTCTTTGAGCATCCCTTAATATCTGGGTCTGCATATCCTGTCCCAATTTTAAGGCCCGTTCTTGCTGAGGGGTAACTTTATAACGCCCAGCATGTTCCAACAGGTCATCCAGCGTAGGGTTCCCAACCACTTTACCAGCCCGCCACACGCCTTGAGCCTTGCGGAAGTTGAAGACTTCCTGAGCATCATTCCACCATCGGTCGGCAGCGAAAGAAGCTCTGGCTCTTTCAACTTCCTGGAAGATTCCTTTACGCAGACCGATTAAAGCAACAGGATTATCACGTGTCATCTGAGCCTTATTCACAAGCCCTGTAATCTGCTTCGCCCCTGGAACACTACGCAGCCAACTCGCAATAGGCGTATCTGGCCCCAAAAGATTGTCGGCGTGTTCGTTGAAAGATTTGACACTATAGAGCAAATCGCCTTCGGCAATAGGCTTCAAATCATCCATCACCGCTGCTCTCTGTATTGGAGTCAACGCCCTCATACCCTTGGCTTCCCGTGCCATATCAGCAATGGTGCGTGGTTTACCAGACGGAGGTATTGCATCTATCGGTTTCACAGGCGGCACGGGCGGTTCCACAGGCGGCACTTCAGCCGCCCCAGTTGAGGGAATCCCCGTTGTAGGAGCAACAGGGGCTCCTACTGCCAATTTAGAAGGGGCGACAGGGGTAAGCGGCATAGATTTAGCGCCTTTTACTTTGTTGTAAAAGGCTTCTAGTTCCTCTTTACTACTCGGAAGCGCAGTGTGGTGCAATCTAGCATCCGCCTTAGCTTGTTGCA
>JAXMKI010000029.1:0-4561 GCA_034374545.1 Patescibacteria group bacterium
CTGGAGCTGGCGGTGATAGAAAACATTCAGCGGGCTGATCTCAATCCCATCGAATCAGCCAGAGCCATGGCCAGGCTGCAGGACGAATTTAGCATGACTCAAAGAGAGATTGCAGCCAGGCTAGGTAAGAGCAGAGAGGCCATATCAAATACGGTGCGCTTACTTTCCCTTCCTTCAGAAATACAAAAAGCCATCGCTGAGGGCAACGTGAGTGAAAGCCAAGGCAGGATGCTCCTATCCTTGGACGACATTGGGATGCAAAGCACTATTTTCGGGGAAATCTTGAAAGACAATTTGACTATACGACAACTGGAAAAAAGAATTAGAAGGGCTAAGGGGCAACCCGACAAAGATGTTGAAAAGAGTGGCGAGGGCGTGCCTGACCTGGAGGCGGAGGCTTTAAAAAATCAGTTAGAGGAGTTTTTGGGGACTAAAGTGGAGGTATTAAGAGATGGCAAGAGCGGGAAGATTGTAATCAATTTCTATTCCCAAGAGGAGTTAAACGCGGTGCTTAGCAAGTTCTTTAGACAAAACGGTAGTCAATCTTTCTAACTCCCTTAAGAGCTTTAATCTTGCGGATGATTTTCATCACTTTGTCTTTATCTGCCGTTTCGCAAACCATTTTAATGAGATAGTATCCTAATTTGGGTTCGGATTGGACGCGGATAATATTGATGTGGGAACGCGAAACAATACCCGTTATCTCGCTTAGCAAACCAATACGATCCGTGCCCGTTATCTTGAATTCCACCTGCTGCTTGCGCTCAATGCGTAGATTGTGCTTGCTGCCCCTGAGGGCTGTACGAATGTGTCCCTTGGCGGCGCTGGTAGCTGCGAAACTAAGCCAGTTGGGAGAGGGTTTTTTACCCTTTTGGGTGATTATCTCCACTATGTCGCTAGAGCGCAGTTTGTAATCTAGAGAAACAATATCTCCGTTAACTTTGGCCCCCACGCACTGGTTCCCAATCTCAGAGTGAATATTGTATGCAAAATCCACGGGGGTTGAGCCTTGGGGCAAGTCGATGATGTCGCCCCGGGGAGTAATGGCGAAGATACGGTCCTTGAGGAAGTCTATCTTGAACGAATCTATGAACTCTCGTGAGTTGGTGGCCTCGTTTTGCCAAGAGCGTAGTTGTTCTACCCACTTAACTTCACTAGCAGCGGCTTTGATAGCCTTGCCTTTCGCGTATTTCTTGGTGCCCTTGGCCTCTTCGTAGGCCCAGTGGGCGGCGATGCCGTTTTCTGCTTCGCGATGCATCTGCTCCGTACGGATTTGGAATTCAACCAAGCGGTTGTCCACGCAGATCACCGAAGTGTGGATGCTCTGGTATCCGTTTGGCTTGGGGATGGCGATATAGTCTTTAATCCGGCCGGGCATGGGGGTCCATAGATTGTGGATTACTCCCAAAGTGGCGTAGCAGTCCTCCACGCTTTTAACGATGATGCGGAAAGCAACCAGGTCGTGAACCCTGTCTATGTCCATTTCGTAGCGGAGTAGCTTGCGGTATAGGCTGGAGTAGCGCTTGGCTCTGAAGTTGAGGGAGACTACCTCCACCCCCGCATCTTTGAGGGCCTTTTCCACGCCCGGGCGAATATGCTTGAGGTATTTTTCCATTTCCTCGTAGCGATACTCGATCTTTTTGATAAGCCAGCGGTACTCGCTGGGGTGGATGTACGGGAAAGCCAGATCTTCGAGCTCGCCACTGACATTTTGCATGCCGAGCCTGTAGGCTAGGGGAGCATAGACTTCCATCGTTTCCAAGGCGATGCGCCTGCGTTTTGGCGCGGGTAGAGCGTCTAGAGTGCGCATGTTGTGAAGCCGATCTGCGAGCTTAATGAGCAAAACCCTTAAATCCTGCGCCATGGCCAAGACCATCTTGCGCAGGTTTTCTACCTGTCGCTCGTGGCCCCTGTATTTAACGTGGCTGATTTTGGTGACGCCATCAACCAAAATGGAAATTTCCTCTCCGAACTCTTGCCTTAGCTCTTCTTCCGTGACCGGGGTGTCTTCTACTGTGTCGTGCAGAAGTCCCGCGGCGATAGTATCTTCATCCAAGCCCCATTCGCTAAGGGTCTTGGCAGTGGCGATGGAGTGATTAATGAAGGGCTCTCCGTTCTTACGCTTTTGCCCGGAGTGCGCCTTCTTGGCAAAGTTAAGGGCCTTCTCTATTAAAGGGGTAGTTTTGGGCAAGGGCCCATTCCTGCGCGCAGTTTTGGCGGGGGCAGTGTTTGCCATTGCCCTAGAAGTATTAGCCAAATAGGCCTATGGAAGCAAGCCCTTACTCGGTAGGTATACTGGTCTGGACGCTCGGGGTTCTGCCTAGATCCTCAATTACCCGGCTGTATCCTTCAAGGTTGAATTTGGCGCCGGCGTCAGTGGCATTTCTGGGAACAAAGGCCTTGAAAAGGTTGTTGCTCAACAAAATGATGGCGTAGGCGGTAATGGCAATCATGGTTCCTGCGAGCACCGCCGAGGCAACGACGAACCACCTGTCCAAGCCCGGTTTGTTTTTTCCTTTGTTGCTAGCCACGGAAGTATATTAATCCTTGGATCTCGGCTTTGAAATCACTGCTCTCACGCTGAGCGACCACGTCAAAGCTGTTAATTTTGATGATAAACTGGCCCTCTTCGAAATCGTCAATGAAAGACAAAATGTTCCTGTAGCTGCCGGTGAGGCTGAGATAGAAGCCGCTGGTACCGGCCTGATCGTCCGTGGGCTCTATCTCTTGGCCTTGGAATTCGAATCTCGGCGTCAGGGAGTGATTGCTGGATAGTGAGTTCACATATCTCGGGAAAGAGACTAGCTCGTCGCGTTTGGGCAAAAGGGAGCGCAACTCCGCCAGGCCCGGCTCGGCCTCCTTGGCGGTTGCCTTTAGCTCTGCCAGCCTGGATATGGAGGTGATACGGCCCTCTATCTCAGCGCGCTGTTCGCTGATCCGGTTGGCCTTGTCGTTGATTTGCCTGCCTAGAAAGGAAATTATCAAAGTGACAAATATTAAAAATCCCGCCAGAACAGATAAGCTAAGAATCACTTTGGGGGAGAGATATTTGCCAGTTTCAATCTTGGACATGTACCAGTATGATATATTAATAGTCGTCTCCATGCTACATAAAACATTGAACTTAAAAGACGAGGGGTATCCCAGGCTTTTGGCGGAGATTCCCGGTCCGCCTGAAAGAATACACATAAAGGGGAAACTGCCTGTTGGTTTTCCCACGGTTGCTATAGTGGGAACGCGCAAAGCTACGATGGAAGGCAAAAGGCTGGCCGGGGAGTTTGCCGCCGGGCTATCCAAGGCCGGGTGCGTGATCGTAAGCGGACTGGCTCTGGGGATAGACAGCGCCGCCCACGAAGGGGCTCTGGCGAGCGGTGCGTTGACGGTGGCGGTGCTTGGAAACTCAATTGATTCCATATACCCGGAAGAAAATCAGAGCCTAGCCAATCGCATTGTCAGGCAAGGGGCCGTTATCTCCGAATACGGGCCGGGGGCGAGTATCCAGAAAAGCAACTTTTTGGAAAGAAACAGGATTATCAGCGGACTTTCCCTGGCTGTATTGGTGATTGAAGCGCCGGAGCACTCAGGGGCTTTGGCCACCGCCAGGCACGCCGGCGAGCAGGGGAGAGATATCTTTGTCGTGCCTGGGAATGTGGGGCACCCCAACTACGTCGGTTCCCACCAGCTCATACGCGACGGAGCCATTCTGGTGCGCTCCGTAGAGGATGTCCTGGAGGATCTAAGGTTGACATGAGTTTTGAACTCAATTAACTTTGACCAGCAATGAAGCTAGTGATTGTAGAATCGCCCACCAAGGCCAAGACGCTCGGCGGATTTTTGGGCAAGGAGTATAGGATAGAGTCTTCCTATGGTCATATGCGCGATTTGCCCAAGGGTGAACTGGGGGTTGACGTGGAAAAGAACTTTGAGCCCAAGTACGTCATTCCCAGACGAGTTCAAAAAAACGTCACCACCCTCAAGAAAGCGGCCGCCGAAGCCGACGAAGTCATCTTGGCTACTGATGAAGACAGAGAGGGCGAGGCCATTGCCTGGCACCTAGCTTATGCTCTGGGACTCGAAGGCGATATTAAAAGAATCGTTTTTCACGAGATTACGAAAGGCGCCATCGAAAAAGCTATCGAGAAACCGAGGACTATTAATAAAGATCTAGTGGATGCCCAACAGGCCAGGCGGGTTATAGACCGCCTGGTGGGATATAAGCTCTCGCCTTTTTTGTGGAAGAAAGTAAGGGGAGGGCTCTCAGCCGGCAGGGTTCAATCGGTTACGTTGAAACTGATTGTAGGGAGAGAAGAAGAAATCCGGGCCTTTAAGCCCCAGGAGTATTGGACCATCAAGGGCATATTTGCCGCCAAGGACCAAAAGTTTGAAACGGAGCTTATTAAAAGAGACGGTAAGAAGCTGGATAAGTTTGACATCAAAACAGCCAGGGAGGCCCAAATTATAGCCAACGACGTTAAGGGGGCCAAAGCCTTGGTTTTTTCTGTTACCAAGAAAGAATCTATTCGCAGGCCCTTACCGCCGTTTATAACAAGCACCCTCCAGC
>JAXMKI010000030.1:0-2946 GCA_034374545.1 Patescibacteria group bacterium
TTCCGATGATCTTTTGTGAAAAGTGCGGTTGGCAGGCTGTGCCGGAAAAGGACCTCCCGGTTCTTTTGCCGGAGACGAAGGATTTCAGGCCCAAAGGGACAGAGAAAGGCCCTCTGGCCTCAATTCCAAGCTTCTATCAAACGAAGTGTCCCAGTTGCGAAGGTCCAGCTACTAGAGAGACAGATGTCTCTGATACTTTTCTGGATTCTGCCTGGTACTTCTATCGCTACCTGGATCCCAAGAACAAGAAGGAGATTTTTGATAAAGAGTTGGTTAAAAAGTGGCTTCCGGTGGACATGTATATCGGCGGTACAGAGCACGCGGTCTTGCATCTGCTCTACTCGCGTTTTCTGGCTATGGCCTTTAAGAAGATGGGGTTGGCAGATTTTGAAGAACCATTCACAAGGCTTCGCAGCCACGGAATGATAATTAAAGAAGGGGCCAAGATGAGCAAGTCGAGGGGGAATGTGGTGGTGCCCGACAAGTATATTAATGATTTTGGGGCTGATACCTTGAGAATGTATCTGATGTTCCTGGGTCCATATCAGGAGGGGGGTGATTGGAGAGACTCCGGCATGATGGGCATTGTGCGCTTCCTCAATCGCGTCTTTGAATATTACGCGAACGTAAAGGCGCACTCCCAAAAACCTCTCTCCGGATGGATCCATGCTCATATCAAGAAGGTAGAGGAGGATATTGAGAGCTTAAAACACAATACCGCTATATCGGAGCTGATGGTTGTGTTGAGACGCTTTGAAGAAGAGGAGATAAGCGGCAAAAAGGATCTCGAGGCCTTGCTGCTACTCCTGGCGCCATTTGCTCCTTTTTTAACGGAAGAGCTGTGGGAGAAGTTGGGCAACAAGTATTCCGTTCACAAACAGCCTTGGCCCAAATATGATGAGTCTAAGCTGACCTCGGACACGATTAAGCTGATTTTGCAGGTTAACGGAAGGTTAAGGGGCGCGGTTGAGGTAGAGAGGGGTCTTAGCAAGAATGAGGCGGAGAAAATCGCCTTAGGGGAATCTAGGGTTGTTTCTGCCCTCAATGGGAGATCTCCCAAGAAGGTAATCTACATTAAGGACAAAATAATTAACTTAGTGACCTAGCCGCTGCGGTGTCTGTTTGAACTTTGATTCCCCAGATACTCTTTGATTCGTTCGCGATTCTCGTTTCCCTTTTCACCCTTGAAATACAACTCAATAAATTCAATCTGCCGTTCCTGCTCAAAATAGGAGTACACAATACGCAATGATCGATCACGAAGCGCACGACACGCCATCCGCGCTTTCACGATCTTTAATGTTGATGAGGAATGAATAATAACGAAATTTTTTCCAACGCCGGTTGGCGCCGCGAGAAGAACCTTTTTGAACTTTTTAAGGTCGTCGTCGAGCGTCTTATATTTTTTGGAAAGTCGCTTGAATTCTTTTTCAAATTCTGCAAGGGCATCAAAGTTGTCCATACTCTCTTACGGAAGTTTCCTCAGGTCGATAGAATACATGTTCGTACTCTAAGGGCTCTCTCTCTTTGGCGGCTATCCACGGGGTGTCAAGATGAGAAAGCGCGGAAATTTGAGTCGCAGTCAAATCTCCGAGCCGATCAATTTCCCAATCAATATGAGCGAGTTCTTGAGCCGAAAGTGCCGACAGATCAAGCGGCTCGCTGGGATTTACGAGATATTTGGTCTGCTCGTGCTTGTAAAACTTACTTTTTATTTTCTCAACCTTTCCATCTTTCTCCAAGCGGTCAATAAATTTAGTAAACATAACCGGCGTGGGACCGTAGTGATTTTTGATATATTCGGCGCCTATGAATTGTTCCTCATGCTTCTCGTAGTAATCAAAATCAATAAAATAGAGCAGTTTGTAGAGAACCGTTTGCCCGATGTTTGGCTTGCCGCCAATCTTTGCGAGAATATATAAAAGCGTTTGCTCAAATTTATCGGCTTTCTCTTGCGGAACACTGATGCGAATCTCCCCTTCGGTTCCTTGCCTTTGCTTTCTCTTACCCTCAATCCTTACGATCGTTTTCGCATCTTCCTTTCCTTCCAAAAATTTCTCAAACTGAATATCAAAGATCTCCGCTAGCTTTTTGGCCTCGGTAATAGTTAGATCTCGCCCGCCCCGTTCGATCTGCGCATAGGTCGGACGGGAAACTTTGAGTGCGGACGCCAAAAACTCCTGTGTCAGATTGCGCCTTTTCCGTTGTTCTTGAATGAACTTAGCAAGCATACGGGCAGTGTAGACAATGTAAAAACTCTTGTCAAGAGTAATGCAAAGAAATTATACATAGCCCCAGAACAGCTTTCTCGCTTCAACATCAATATTTTTATCTTAACTGGCGGAGGGGGTGGGATTTGAACCCACGCTTCCCTTGCGGGAACCGGTTTTCGAAACCGGCGCATTAAACCACTCTGCCACCCCTCCCGTATTCCTTAATTAGTATCTATTGCTCCAGAGATGGTCGGAGCCCCAGCAGGCGGTTCCGACACTAGTCGGTTTGCGGGGGCTCGTTGGCGGGCTTGTGCTTGCCGGGGCCGACTCTCGAGACATGTTCGATGTGGGTGAGCGGTACCAGGACCGTTTCTTGGGTAACCCGGTAAAGGCCGCTGAAGTTGTCATCAACAGGCCACCTAGCACCAGCGATTACGTACGGCCTTCCGTCGCCCCCACGGACGTACTCGCCGAGCAAGGTACTCCTTGCCTTTTCGTCATCACTGGGTAGTACCACAGTGTCTCGCGAGAGAACCCTTGTCCCGAAAGTGATTCTCAAGATATCACCCTTCAAGACTGGGGTATCTTTACCCCCCGGTTTTTTTCTTGTTTGACTAACAACCATTAGTCTACCTACACCTTTCTGAAGTCAATGATGCTACTTAAAAATTGCCACAATAGGACTGTTGGGTCAAATAGCGCGGGGTTTTTGAGACCTGGCCGTTTAGTTGCT
>JAXMKI010000031.1:0-5998 GCA_034374545.1 Patescibacteria group bacterium
CCAACAATAATCTTGCATAAGCGCCCGACACCCCAAAGGGGTGATGAGATAGTCCAAGCTTGCAGGAAGAGCAAGGCGTCGGGAGTTCGATTCCCCCCCTCGGCACACTCTCCCCGTAGTTCAACGGATAGAATGAGAAGCTTCTAACTTCTAGATTGGGGTTCGATTCCTCGCGGGGAGACTACAAGCCGGTTGTATGAGAAGACTAATATTAAACTAGGGTTAGCGCTTCAATAACCCAATCGCCTCGTAGTTTGACGTTAGGGTTCTTTGCCTCGTTAATTGTCATCCACCTAGCATCCATATGTTCCGTTTTGTCTATTTTAAGCTTTCCTCCTTTAATTTCACCTAGAAACACATGCCTTACATTAGCTCTCTTTTTATCTTCTATAACCGTAAGCTCTTTTAATAGTTCAATATTAAATCCAGTTTCTTCCTTTACTTCTCTGATTGCAGTCATCTCAGCGGTCTCATTTCTTTTTATGCCCCCACCAGGCAGACCCCAAAGTCCACGAATGCCACCAACGAATTCTTGGACCAGCAAGAATTTGTCTTGCCTTACTAAAACTACATGGGCTGTGTGCCTTTTCTTGCCGAGTAATTTTCTTAAGTGCATTTTCCACTCCATAATTAGTTATTGTAACAGAGGGAGGCTATACCCTTAAGCTCTTCTACTATTAAGTTCCAATTCTCAAACACTAGGGAGACACATAGCACCCAGCGCCACATACCGTATATAATTAAGTGGTGCAAAAAGACATCCTCGAAGTTGCCCACGATATAAGCTTCCATCCAAAGGAAAGGATGGACCTCTTCAAACAAGTTTCCCCCCAAGACCGGGGGCAAGTCATCCTCCACCTTTCTCCCCGGATCCAAGGGGATATTGTATCTAAGCTCGGCCACAAAGAACTCGTGGAGCTGCTCGAACTGCTGGACCCCGACGAGGCCACAAGTGTCATCAGGTCTTTGTCCAAAAAAAAGCAGGATCTTGTGATCCGTGATCTGACCGAAGACATTCGGGAACGCGTTTCTTTGCTGTTGAAGTTCGACCCAGACACCGCCGGCGGACTCATGAGCCTCGACTATATCCAAGTGGATGAAGACGATTCGCTTGTTGAGGTGGTAAAACAGTTCAAGACGCACGAGCAAAGGACCGGCAAGCTTCCTTTAATAATTGTGATGAAGGGAAGCGAGGTCCTGGGACACATCCCCGGGCACGTTTTGGGATTCGCCAACTCGGGAGATAAAGCCAGGGAGTACACTCACGATATTCAAACTATTCACTCCTCTGCTTCCCACAGAGAAGTTATTAATCTTTTCCGCAAACACCCTCACAACCGAATAATCGTGCTGGGCGACGGGGGCAACGTTCTGGGAGCCATATATTCCGACGATGTCTTGCGGGTACTCCACGAAAGAGAAGCCAGGTCCTTGTATGAATTCGCAGGCGTATCCAACCAGGAGCAGGTGTTTGATCCAGCCTGGATAAAAGTAAGGTTCAGGTATAGGTGGCTCATCATCAACTTGGCGACATCATTCCTAGCCGCTTTCACGGTCGGCCTTTTCGACGAAACCATTTCCAAATACGTTCTCCTGGCAGTATATATGCCCATCATCGCCGGCATGGGGGGCAATGCCGCTACCCAAACCCTGGCAGTATTGGTAAGGGGCATTTCCCTGGGCCAGATCAAGCTTTCAAACGCCTGGGGCGCTTTGCGCAACGAAACAGTCTCCGGCTCCATAAACGGGCTCATAAACGGTGTTTTGGTGGGGAGCGTGATCTTACTCCTGGGGCAAGACTTCAAGTTGGCCCTGGTGTTGGCGGTGGCTATGGTGGCTAACTTGACCATAGCGGGCTTTTTCGGCACCCTAGTGCCCTTGATCATGCAAAGACTGGGCAAGGACCCAGCTTCTTCGGCCACTATATTCATCACCACCGCCACTGATGTCCTGGGCTTCCTGGTATTCCTGGGCCTCGCGAGTGTAGTGCTTTTGTGAGGCGCGAGATGTAAGAGACTGACCTAATATATGTCATACCACATGGATCCTAAAGATACATTGAAGGTAGAATTCACAAGAGCGTACGATGAGTATGCCGATGCTATCTTTAGGCATTGCTACTTCCGCATATCCGACCGGGAGCGCGCCAAGGATCTGATGCAAGAAACCTTTATCAAAACCTGGGACTATATCCTCAAGCACGACGAGCGTATAGACAACCTTAGGGCCTTCCTCTATAAGACCGCTCATAACCTTGTCGTAGACGAATATAGGAAAGCTAAGGGTAATGCATCCTTGGAAACCATGCAGGAGGATGGCTTTCAGCCGGGCGTCACCGAGACGATAACTGACAGTGTGGGCGCCAAGCTGGAGTCGGAATACGTCCTCAAGGTCGTAGAAAAGATAGATGGCAAATACCGCGAGGCTGTAATCATGAGATATATGGACGGGCTAACCCCCAAAGAGATCGCAAAGATTACCGGAGAAACCCAAAACAATATATCGGTACGCATCAACAGGGGTTTGAAACAACTGAGAGAGATTTTAGAAAATGATGAAGAACAATAAATTAAACAACTTTATAAAGGCGAGCTATAAAATAGCCTTGCAGTCGCAGGAAAAGGCGGATATTAAACACATCTTAACGGCTTACATCGATCAGACTGTAAGGGGAACGGAGAGTATACGTCTTCAAAACCAAAGGTCGCGAAAGATAAGTTTAATTAGAACTATGCCAATACTTTTAGCATTAATGTTGACCTTCACTGGAGGAACTGCCCTCGCGGCAAACGGCTCCCTTCCGGGAGATTTCCTTTACCCGGTAAAGGTTAACTTCAACGAGAAAGTACGCGGAGCTCTGGCCTTCTCCGGCGAGGCGGAAGCCAACTTCCAATCAGAGATGGCCGCCAGACGCCTGGAAGAGTTTCAAGAACTGGCAGCTTCAACCGAAGGTGAGTTTGAGGCGCAACTAAGAGAGAGCATTATGGCTCGCTTTGAGGCCCACAGCAAAAATGCTCTTGACCAAATAGAGAGTCTCAATGCCCAGGGCAAATTCGATGCGGCAGCTGCGGCCAGCGCAAGGCTGGAAGCCTCTCTGGAGGCTCATGAAGACCTAATCCAGAGACTTTCCGAGCAAGGAGAGGACATTCGTGCCCGCTTGCTAGGAATGCTGGACAGGGTCCACGCCCGCACCGAGGTAGCAGCGGAAGCTAGGGCCAATGCTGTAGCTAGGGTTGGGGAAAATCTCGACGCCCGCCTGGAAGCTATAGTTGAAGCCAAGGCTAAGCAGGCCGAGCAAGCCCTTAGCGCTTCTGAGCGACTACTCGATAAGTACGAGAGTCGCTTGAGCGGTGAAGCGAAGGCAGAGGCGAAGGCGAAGACAGAAGCCGCCCTAGAGGCTCAGGCCAACGGCATGACCGCCCTTGAAGCCGGCAATTACGCAGAAGCTTACCGCCATTTCCAGGCTTCTATAAGCTTCTCGGAGCAGGCCCAGATAGTGATGCGCGTTTGGTCATCTTTCAAGATAGGCTTCTTCTTAGACGAAGAAGGTGATGACTCAGAAGAAGACTCTACTGAGAATGACTCTGATGAAGATTCTTCTGATGAAGATGAAAATGAAGATCAAGATGATGAGGATCGAGATAAATCCGATGAGGAAGATGGGGACTCTGATGAACAGTTGGACCTAGATGCGAGAGCCAACGGGGATGCCGACATTAATATCGGCTCGGGTGGCGCTGGTGTTAGTGGCAATGCTGGTGCTAGCAATGGCGTAGGAATCGGTCTGTAGGAACAGATCTATTCCCACTCCTTTATAGAAAAACCCGCTCAGTGCGGGTTTTTCTTTTGCCGCAGTTCCTTGAGACGCTCGAGGGCTATGTCGAGAGCAACCACTCTGGGGTTGATTCGTTTATCAAGGCTCTTCTCCATGACTTCCCTGGTGATAGACGATATCTTTTCTTTGACCATAGAAAACATCTTTTCGTTGCCAAGGCCCATATATTCTGCATAAGACGAGATTACCCCGCCGCTGTTGGCCACAATATCAGGCACGATGGCGATCTTTCTGTCGAAGAGCTCCTCCTCAACGGAATCTCTGGTAGGGATATTGGCTCCCTCCACTATCAAGCGTGTCTTGATCAAATCCTTATTGCTCTCGTTAATCACATCCGTCACCGAAGCGGGGATTAGGATATCTGACTCGAGTTCCCAGAACTTCTCGTGAGGCAGTTTCTCTCCAGGGTATTCCTCCAACTTAGTCTCGCCCGAGATAACTTTGTCTAGAAATTCTTTATCCAAGCCCTTAGAATCGGAAAGGGTAAATTTGCTGTTAGCCACAGCTACCGTGACAGCTCCCATATCGGTCAGAAACTTGTGGGCGAACGTAGCTACGTTGCCAAATCCGTGGATAGCTACCCTGGCTCCTTTGATATCCATCCCTAAAACTTCAGCCGCCTCCCTGGCGGCATACGCCACTCCGAAACCGGTACTTCCCACCTCATGGGGAATCCCGCATTTCTTGCCCAAGCCTGACCTGGTGCAATAATCGGCGGGTTTGCCGGTAGCGGCATTCCAGTCGCCGGCCTCGTCCACAAACCATCTTATTTCCCTTTCCCCTACATTCACGTCCGGGGCGCTGATATACTCCTTGCCCAAGAAAAGCTTCAGGGCCCTGGCAAAGCTCCTGACATACCTTTCCTTGAGCTCCAGGTCATCTTTGGCTCCACGCCAGACAATACCCGCCTTGGCGCCGCCAAAGGGAACGTCGGCCAAGATGTTTTTGAGCGTCATGGCTCGGGCCAATCTAAAGACCTCTTCGATGCTGACATCGGGGGTCATCCTGAAGCCTCCTTTCCCGAGTCCAGCCAAGGTGTTATCTATCACCAAAAAGCCCTCCATGCCTATAGAGGGGTCATAAACCCGGACTATGCGTTCCGGACCAAGATCGTCTTTGGGGAGGTCAGACATCGGTTAGCTGGTAGAGTTGATCTATGGCGGCATTGTACCGGCTGCGGAGGTTGTTAATCCCCTGGACCTGGGCATTAACTTCCTGCACTAACCTAGCATAATCTTCGTTGGACTCCTCTCCCTTAGCTCTGGCCTCCAGCCCGTCGTATAGAGTATCCATCTGCTGGCTGAATGTAAGGAGGTTTTGCCCCAGGACCGCGGCGTCGATCATCGCGTCCGATAGGATTCCTTGGGCCTTCCTAGGCTTAACCTGGGGAACCAAAGCTGCGATACTTTCTATGTCAGCAGCTAGCTTGGTCACAGTTGAGGTAATCTTTGCTAGAGGTGCCCTGGCCTCGCCAATTTCGGCCAAGACCTCCGTCTTCTTGCCCTCCAACTCAAGTTTCAGAAGATCGTTTAAGTTGGCAGTAGCTTCGCTGGTGATAGTAAGGCCATTTGAGAGCTCCCTATCGACCTTGGACTCCAGAGTAGAAAACTCGTCCGGCAGATAGGGGTCTCCTCCATCAACAAAGTATGAATAACCAAAGGCTAGGGTTAAGATTACTATTATGGCGCCGGATATAAGAACCAGCTCCCTGCCTTTCTCTTGAATAAACTCTTGGGCTAGGTGTTTCATCTTTACAACGTCTGGGGCATATCTTAACCTATAAACTGCTTACTTGAAATGCGGGTCTCGTATAGTGGCTATTATACTACCTTGCCAAGGTAGGGACGGGAGTTCGATTCTCCTCACCCGCTCCAAAAAGAAGTAACATCATAAGTATACAGAAAGATTGATTCAGTGGTGGGGGTGGAACATACCCCCGTTTACTTGTGCCATCTTTGCTGTTAAATATAGACAGACGCTAGGGGGCGTAAGCTAGTGGTAAACCGCGGGTCTCCAAAACCCGATTCCTAGGTTCGATTCCTAGCGCCCCCGCAGACAACATTTCTTATCGAGAGACCGAGATGGTTCGAACCCTAGCCAAGTCGTGCTAGCACGAGATCCATAGTCTCCTCGTGCACACAAAGAAGATTCTCTCACTCGATT
>JAXMKI010000032.1:0-6164 GCA_034374545.1 Patescibacteria group bacterium
TCGGGCAGCGATGTCTGAGACGCTCAGTTTCCCCTCTTCATACAACGCAAGCATCTCGCGAGCTATCGGGCTACTTGCTTTCCACTTGGGAGCGGCAGGGTTGCCAGCTTTAGAGCTCTTCCTACCCAACGCTTCTACCCGCGCTTTCCGCTCCTTCATCATCCCCCTGAAGAGCTTTTTTCCAAATGCGCTCTGGAGCGCATAGCGCAGATTCGGCAGGCTCTTTATGCCAAACTCTTGGCATATTTCTCGGAGGGTTTTCTCTCCCCCCAAATACAAACGCGCCATGCTCTGCACAGCAGGGTCATCGAAGGTCCACTTCTTTAATCCCTTTACCTTCTCCTCTACCCAGAGAGGTCGCTCCCAAGAAGCCTTCAGCCTACACCGGATCACCCTCTCGTACATCACCGGTGGCAGATTCCTCTTGAACAATCCCAGTAGTTGGACATTCGAAACTTCTGCTGCCTGGGCCAGCACCGAAGCCGACCCTCCGCTTGCATAACGCTCAGCGAGTGCATACAACTCACTTTGGTTTATTACCCTAGTCAAGGTTCTTCACCTCCTTCCTTGTTTTGAATAGGTGCCAACTTTCATTATCATATTCTGACATGTCTGGCAAACCTTAGAGCTTACAAATACTCAAATCCTTCCTATAATGGAGTCTATGGCTTCTAAGGGCTTTAAAGAACTCCCTCATACATCCCTTTTTCACAAAGAGGAGGAGATCCTCTCTTTCTGGAAGAAGAACAAGATCTTTCAAAAATCCCTCGAGAAAAATCCCAAGAGCAAGATCTTCTCTTTCTACGACGGCCCCCCCTTCATCACGGGCCTCCCCCACTACGCCACCCTTTTGCCCTCCATCGCCAAGGATATAATCCCCCGCTATCAAACCATGAAGGGCCGCTACGTCCCCCGGGTCTGGGGCTGGGACGTACACGGCTTGCCGGCGGAGAACAAGGTTGAACAGGAGCTTGGGCTCAAGGTCAAAAAGGATATTGAAAAGTTTGGTGTCGGGAATTTTATTGAAGCCGCCAGGAAGTATGTAGCCAAGGGGTCGGCTCAGTGGCGGTGGTATATAGACCACATTGGCCGCTGGGCTGATATGGATAAGCCCTATCGCACGGATGATCTGGGATACATGGAAACAGTTATCTGGATCTTCAAACAGTTATACGACCAAGGCCTAATATACAAAGGCCAACGGGTATCACTCTATTGCCCCCGCTGCGCCACTCCCCTTTCCAAGTTCGAAGTCACCATGGACGCCGATGAAAACTACAAGAACGTGGAAGATCCGGCTGTGACTGTAGCCTTCAAGCTCACCGGCCACAAAGATACCTATCTCCTCGCCTGGACCACCACCCCTTGGACCTTACCGGCCAACAACGGTTTGGCAGTAAATCCAAAGATAAAATATGTAACCGTCACCAACGGCAAGCGCAGCTATATTTTGGCCAAAGAGGCTCTCCCGAGATACCCGGAGCTTAAGAAATGGAAGGTGGTCAAAAGCCAAAGCGGCCAGGAGCTCTCCGGCGAGGCATTTGAACCTCTCTTTGAACCTCTTTTTGCCCCCGACCTCAAGAAAGACCTCAAGGTCTATAGCGCCTCTTTTCCAACCACGGCTGAAGGAACGGGCATTGTCCACATCGCCCCCGCCTTCGGTGAAGACGACTTCGTCTTGGGACAGGCTAAAAAACTGTCTATGCCTTTGATTCTCGATGAGGATGGCAAGTTTATGGAAGACCTGCCCTTCCCGTGGGCCGGGGTCTATTTCAAAAAAGCCGATCCTTTGATAATAGAGGCTCTTCGCAAAAAGGGCCTTTTGGTGGAGTCGGGGCGCAGTATCCATTCATACCCCCACTGCTATAGATGCGCCACTCCTTTGATATATATGGCCCAGGACGCTTGGTATATGAAGATAGACCCCTTGCGCAAAGAGATGCTCAAGACCAACCAGCAAATCAACTGGGTGCCCGAACACTTCGGAAAAAAAAGATTTAAATACAACCTAGAAAATGCCCCTGACTGGTCACTCTCCAGAGCCAGGTATTGGGGCACCCCCATGCCCATTTGGGAAACCAAAGACGGAGAGCGCATCGTGGTGGGTTCTATAGCCGAGATTGAAAAGCTATCAGGTAAAAAGATTAAAGACCTCCACCGTCCGGGGATCGATAAGGTGGTACTCACCACTCCTTCGGGCAAAAAAGCCTATCGCGTAAAAGAGATTTTGGATGTCTGGTTCGAGTCGGGCGCCATGCCCTACGCCCAAGACCATTATCCCTTTGAAAACAAGCAATCTTTTGAGAGAGGATTTCCGGCTGATTTCATAATCGAATACACTGGGCAGCTGAGGGGATGGTTTTACACCCTCCACGTGTTAGCCACCGCTCTCAAAAAGAGACCGGCTTTCAAGAACGTGGTGGTCAGTGGAGTGCTGATGGGCACCGATGGCCGGAAGATGAGCAAGTCATACGGCAACTATCCCGACCCCAAGGTTACTATTGAAAAATACGGAGCTGAATCTCTACGACTTTATTTTATGTCCAACAAGATTATGTTGGGCGAGGATCTCGTCATGAACGAAAGGGATATCCAGGAGGCTCGTAACTCAATCAATATCCTGCACAACTCCCACAAATACTTCACCACCTACGCCAACCTTCATAACTGGCGGGCAAAAGACAAAGTCTCTTCCACTCACCTTTTGGACAAATGGATCAAAGCCCGTTTGGAGCAATTCGTGGACGAATACACCACCGGCCTCGATAACTTCGATTTCCCGGCCTCTACCCGCCCCATAGCGCCCTTTATAGGGGACCTCTCTACTTGGTATATCCGCCGCAGCCGCGACCGCTTCGTCGCCGGAGACAAGAGAGCTCTCTCTACCCTCTTTGATGTGCTCTTCAAGTTCTCCAAGGCAGTGGCTCCCACTTTGCCTTTCACCGCCGAGGGGATCTACGGCTCGCTCAAGGGAACGGGAGACCCCGAATCAGTCCACCTTTGCGACTATCCCAAGGTGAACAAACGCGCCATATCCGCCAACAAGCTCTTACTGGAGAAGATGAATCTTATTAGAAACCTGGCCTCAGCCGTGCACAATCTTCGGGCGGAAGCCAAGCAGCCCGTGCGCCAGAAGATGGCCTCGGTGGCGATAAAGGGGTCCAAGGGCGTTAAGTCCAATAAGGAGTTAGTGGAGATATTACGCGAGGAGGTAAATGTGGAAAAGATATCCTTTGATACCGCCCTGGGTAAAAGCTTCCTGAAGACCAAAATGGATTCGGTTACGGTGGGGTTGGACCCTGAACTCACTGAGGGCCTCAAAAGAGAGGGTCAGTTAAGAGAACTCATGCGCCAGCTCCAGGATATACGCAAAAAGCAGGGACTGGATGTGGGGCAAAGGGCCAGGCTGACATATAGCACTTCTAATAAGGAGGTTTCTGCTTTGGTTGAGGATAATATGGAGTTTATAAAAACATCCGGGCATTTCATCCAAGTTGAGGAAGGCCCTACTCCCGGGGGAGATGAGCTCTTGAATGGAGATCTCAAAGTCACGATTGAGCGCTAGGGGCACTACATCCTCTCTATGGTCTTTATCCCAAGGAGTCTGAGTCCGTTGCGCAACGTGATGGCTGTCGATTTTACCAGATTGAGGCGCAAGGCTCTAAGGGAAGGCTCCGAGTACAAGACGGGCTCGCTGTGGTAGTAGGAGTTGACCTGCTTGGCCAGCTCGTGAAGGTAGCTAGCTAGGTAGCTTGGCATATAGCTTCGCCTTACCCGCTCCAATACGTCTGGGAATTCAGCCAGCTTTAAGACCAAAGCTTGGTCGCTTTCACTCTCTAGGGTACTCAAATCCAACTTGGGCACCCTCCTGGCTTTTTTGAGGATGCTTCTGAGGCGCGCGTAGGTGTATTGAAGGTAAGGGCCCGAGTTCCCGTCGAAGGAGAGCATCTTATCCCAGTCGAAAACTATATCCGACAACCTGTTCTGAGAAAGGTCGTTGTATTTGACCGCCCCAATGCCCACCGTCTCCGAGACCTCCTTCATCTCATCTTTCTTGAAAGATACGTCCCGCTCCACCAAGGCCTGCTTGGCCAGCTCCACCGCCCTGCTCAAGAGCTCTTCCAGTTTAATACCCGTGCCCTCGCGACTGGAGAACTTCTTGCCGGTTTCTCCTCTGACCAATCCAAACTTAACGTGCGTCAGCTCGGGCATAGCGGCTCCCTCTGCCAAGTCGGTGCTTTTGGCCAGGGCAAAGAGTTGACTGAAATGAAGCGCTTGTTCATTGGCCACCACATACAAGATCTTTTTGGGATCATATTCCTTGATCCGGTGCTTCAAACTGGCTATGTCCCGGGTTAGATAAAGGGTCGATCCGTCGCTTTTCCTGACCATAGCCGGCGGCAGGCCAAACCGCTCCAGATCAGCGATGAGGGCCCCTTCGCTTTCGTAGACCACTTTCTCTTCTTTGAGGAGGTCGATGATTCCTGTTAAATCTTTTTCGTAATAGGCTTCTCCGACATGAACGCTGAAGTTAATGCCTAAGCGGTTGTATATCTTTCCAAACTCTTTAAGGGATTCTTTTTTAAACCACCTCCAAAGCTTGCGGTTTCCCTTGTTACCCTGCTCTAACTTATGAAACTCCTCCCTGCCTTCCGCCTCCAGCTCGGGGTGTTCCTTCAACTCCTGGTGGAAACGGACGTAGAGCTTGTCCAGCTCTTCAATCGGGTTTTTTCTTACCTTGCCTTTGTTCCCCCAACGCTTGTAGGCAACGATTAGCTTGCCAAACTGAGTCCCCCAATCACCGATATAGTTCCAACGTACGGTCTTATATCCCAAAAACTCAAAAACGTTGGCTATGGCATCTCCGATAATGGTGGAACGCAGATGACCAATGTGCATAGGCTTGGCAATATTGGGGGAGGAATACTCTATGATTACGGCTTCCTTCTTCCGGCCCTTGACGCGCGCCCATCCCGAGCCCGCCTTGGCTATTTTGGCGAGTTGACCTTGAATGGCTTCTTTAGAAAGCCAGATGTTTAAAAAACCCCCACCTCCTACTTCAATGCGGTCGAAAAAATCACCGGGCGCATTTTGGTGGAGGGAGCTTCTAAGCTCCTCGGCGGCTTGGAGGGGCGCAAGGTTCTCCTTCTCAGCCAAAACAAAAGCGGCGTTGGTCGACAGATGCCCTCTTTCGAGGGAATTCTCAATCTTTACTTCAAATTCATCGCTGCCCAGCCGTTTCTCTATAGCCTTCTTAAGGGTTTGGATCATTGCAATTAGTACCATTATGCGGTCTAAGGGCCGTGGTGTCTAACAAGAAACCGCGTTAGCGGTATACTTTAAATGATGAAGGAGTTAGCTAAAAATAGGCGAGCCCTTTTTGACTACACCATCCTTGAGAAGATCGAGGCTGGTATTGAGTTGCTTGGTTTTGAGGTCAAAGCAGCTAAAGGAGGCAAGATCAACCTCACCGGTAGCTATGCCCGCATTAAAGACAGCCAAGCCTGGCTGGTGGGAGCCTCCATCGCCCCCTATCAGCCAAAAAACACGCCCCCGGAGTATGACCCGGAACGCGACCGAAGGCTTTTGCTCACTAAAAGAGAGGTTGCTACTCTCACCGGCAAGACTAACGAAGCCGGCTTGACGATTGTACCCCTGCGGGCCTATATTAAGGGCCGCCTGGTGAAAGTGGAACTGGGACTAGCGCGTTCCAAAAAGAAGTGGGACAAACGCGAGGCCATTCGCAAGCGCGAGAGCGACACTGAGATTAGACGTACGTTCAAAAACAAATAAGGGGATGATCGGCTTAGACGGATTGTTGACTGTGAAGACTGCAAGCGGAGTTTGGAGAACTCCTTAAAAGCTCCAAACGAGATAAGTGTAAACTTCTCTCAGAATAGGGCCCCAGCATACGCTTAGGAGCCCCATCGCTTCCCGAAGGCTTGAATAGGGATACGCGGTGTCATACCTCAAGCTACCTTAGGCCCTTTTGGTTGGAAAGAGCCTTAGGGAAACATTCTCTGACCGGGTGATAAGTGTCATTTTGCCTGACTTTTAGCTTATCGCCTTTAAATTAAGTTAGGCTAAGCTTGTAGAGGTTTTTACATGACCAATCCACACGGCGGTTCGATTCCGCCCATCTCCACATTCTAAGTGGTATAATC
>JAXMKI010000033.1:0-22373 GCA_034374545.1 Patescibacteria group bacterium
ATCAGTTCCACTAGTTAAATTCTACCACTTACCCCCTCCTCCACCAACCAACCTATGAATGCCTGATAACGAGTACGTCTCCGTCTTGAATTTCGTAGCTTTTGCCCTCGGTCCTAATCCAGCCCTTATCCCGAGCCTGCGCCCAGCCACCAGCTTCTAAAAGCTTCTCTGTATGAATAGCTTCGGCTCTGATAAACTTCTGTTCAAAATCAGTATGGATCACCCCGGCTGCCTGGGGCGCCAAAGCCCCCCGTTTCACTGTCCAGCCTCTTGTTTCCTTCTCCCCAGTAGTGAAAAAGGTTATCAAATCCAGGGTTTTATAGGCCTGGCGGATCAACTCGGCTAAGGAGACGCTCGTACTCAAGTCCATAACTACATATTCAAACCCAAATTGGCCTATCTTAGCCTTTAAATCCTCACTCACCTCCCCCTCCAAACCATTGAAAAGCACGATCTGAGGCTTAGCGGTTAACAACCCGAGCTCCCTAATCACCTCTGCCTCAACTACCTCATCGCCCAGAGATATTGCCAACTCGCCTCCCTCCAATGTTTTCTTAACCTTTTCCAAAAAAGATAGTTCCTGTTGTTTCTTCTTGTCCCCCGTCCTCGCCTCCTTTTCGGCCTTATCAACCCGCCTTTCCATAATCTCCAGGTCTTTGAGCATCAACTCGGTATTAATAATTTCAAAGTCACGGGGCGGATCTATGGATCCTTCTACGTGGATAATCTCGCCTGCGGCAAAGACCCTTACTACGTGCACGATCACCCTCACTTCTTTAATGTGGGCCAAGAATTGATTACCCAAACCCTCTCCCTCGTTGGCTCCTTTAACAAGCCCTGCGATATCATAAAATTCAACTACAGCCGGGATCTTCAAGACCGAGGAGGATAGGCTGGCTAGTTTATCCAAGCGTTCATCCGGTACCGAAACTACCCCCACATTGGGATCGATAGTGGCGAAAGGATAGTTGGCCACATTAACCTCTGCTTTGGTGAGAGCTTTAAAGAGGGTTGATTTGCCTACATTGGGCAAACCGACAATGCCCACTGATAACTTACTCATTTTCCAATAAATGATTTTCCACGCACTTCCTTATGATACTTGATAGCAAACCGATGTGCCTCATCGCGTATCTGAATCAAGGTCTCTTCCATGAACCCCTTGGGCACTTTCCCTACAAACTCATTTTTCTTGCGCGTTGGCCCCTTAGCAATCCCCACCACCGGGATTCTCAAACCTGCCTCTCCAATCACAACTTCTGCCGCGTTCACCTGCCCCTTGCCTCCATCCACCAGAACCACCTCCGGCAGCGGCCAACCGCCAGCGGGCGGGGTGTGAGAGAAACGCCGGCTTAAAACCTCCTTAAGCATCCCTACGTCATCACTTTGATCAATGGTCCGTATCTTAAACTTCCTGTATTCCTGTACTGCCGGTTGGCCGTCTATGAAAACTACCATCGCCCCAACCGGATTGGCGCCGTTGATATTTGATATATCATACCCCTCTATGCGAGTCCCTTTCTCTTCGCCGATTATTCTGCTTTTACTAACCAAAGCGATGTCTTGGATGTGATGGAGGGCAAAGAGCTGACGCTTTAATCTGGCAGCTTCCTCAAAATCCAGCCCTTTGGCTGCTAGCTTCATATCTTTCTCTAACTCCTTAACGATTCTATCCTTGTTGCCCCTCAGAAAGAGTTTTAGGTTGCGAATATTTCTCCTGTATTCACTCTTGCTTATGCCTCCGGTACAAACACCAGGGCACAGGCCAATCTGGGCGTTAAAGCAAGGCCTCTTGGCTTTACCGATTTTACTTGCCTCGTGGGTGCTATACGGGAATATCTTGCGCAAAATGCGCAAAGCCGTGCGAATATCGGAGGCATTGGTAAAAGGTCCGAAGCGCTCACCCTCAGCCCTATCCCTTCCCCTGACTAACAACACCCTGGGGTATGCCTCTTTAGTAATTTCCACGTATAAAAAGCTTTTATCATCTTTCTCCTTAAAGTTATAAGGAGGCTCGTGCTTTTTTATCAGATCTGCTTCCAGAATAAGGGCCTCGATCGCGGTTGGCGTACCTATATATTCAACTTCTCTTATCTCCTGGACTAACTTTTGGGTCTTATCCGAATGCGATTTAGCAAAGTAGCTAGAGACCCGGCGCTTCAAATTACCCGCTTTGCCTACATACAAAAGCTTTCCTCGTGCACCTTTGAAAAGATATACGCCCGGTGTTTCGGGTATCTTATCCAGCCTCAAGTCCTTCATTTCTTAAGTGTTTTCCTTAAATAGTCCCCGGTATAGCTGCCTTTGGTACGAGCTATATCCTCAGGAGTGCCCACAGCCACTACTCGCCCCCCTCCATCTCCTCCTTCGGGCCCAAGGTCAATAATCCAATCCGTTGTCTTGATCACGTCCAGATTGTGTTCTATCACCACCACCGTATTGCCCCTATCAACCAAGCGCTGCAATACAATCAAAAGCTTCCTGACGTCTTCGTAGTGCAATCCGGTGGTTGGCTCGTCTAAAAGATACAAACTTCTGCGAGTGTCTCGCTTGCCCAGCTCCTTAGCCAACTTAATGCGCTGAGCCTCGCCTCCCGAGAGGGTGGTGGCAGATTGGCCCAGCTTAAGGTATTCCAGGCCAACCTCCTCCATGACTTTTAGCCGGTCGTAAAGCCAGGGAATATCCTTGAAGAATTCAACCGCTTCTTCAACGGTCATATCCAGCACTTCGTAGATGTTCTTGTCCCTATAAGCAACCTCCAGGGTTTCTCTATTGAACCTGTGTCCGTGACAGATATCGCATTTGACGTAAACGGTTGGTAAAAAGTGCATCTCAATGGCAATTTGCCCGTGCCCGTCGCAGTTGTCACACCTCCCGCCCTTCACGTTGAAGCTGAATCTCCCCACCCTATACCCCCTAAAGCGCGCCTCGGGAGTGGCGGCGAATAGTTCCCTGATATGGCTCCAAGCGCCTACGTACGTAGCCGGATTGGATCTGGGAGTGCGGCCTATGGGAGACTGGTCAATGTTGACCACCCGATTTAGATACTCCAGGCCCAAAATGGTGCTGTGCTCCCCCGGTTGATAGCTGGCCCGGTTGAGCTTGTTGGCCAGAGTTTTGTAGAGCACGTCGTAAACCAGAGTGCTTTTGCCAGATCCCGATACACCCGTCACCGCCACCAACTTTCTCAAGGGAATATCGACGTTAATGTTTTTGAGGTTATTTTCCTTGGCTCCTTTAATTTTCAAAAAATCGCCCGGGTGTTTAACCTCGCGTCTTTTAGCGGGTATGGGCACCTTCTCCTCTCCCCTCAAATACCTGAGGGTTAATGAGTCTTTAGTCTTATCCTTCAACAGGGCAGGCATCTCGCCCTGCACTACTATTTCCCCGCCGTGCACCCCCGCCGCCGGGCCGATATCCACTAAGTAGTCTGAGGCGAGGATGGTTTCCTCATCGTGCTCGACCACAATAATGGTGTTACCCAACTCCCGGAGATCTTGAAGGGTCTTAACCAACTTAGCGTTATCCCTTTGATGAAGCCCGATAGTGGGTTCGTCTAAGATATAGAGCGTCCCCACTAAGCGAGAACCAATTTGAGAGGCTAACCTGATGCGCTGGGCCTCGCCCCCCGAAAGGGTGCCCGCCCTCCGATCAAGGGTAATGTATTCAAGCCCGACATCGTGCATGAACCTTAATCGGTATTTGATCTCTCTAAGAGGAGCCTCGGCGATTTCCCTCTCCTGGGGAGGCAACTTTTCCAGAGAGTTAAAATACTCTATGGCATCGGCTATAGAAAGGGCTGTGGTATCTACTATGCTTTTCCCCTGGATGAACACAGACAACGCCTCGGGGCGCAGTCTTTTGCCTTGGCACATCTTACAAGGAGTCTCCGACCAAACGCTCTCGGTTCCCAAACCGTGGCATTCTTCGCAAGCACCATAGGGACTATTGAAGGAGAAGAGCCTGGGCTCAATCTCCGGAAAAGAGAAGTTATCTTTGGGACAGGCAAAACGGGCGGAGAAAATTATCTCCTCCTCAGTTTCTTTAACCTTTTTGGAACCTTTGTAGATCCCGCTTAAGGTCTCGCTAAAAAGGACCCTCACCGCGTCGTGGCCGTATTTGAGCGCCATCTCGACCGCTTCGGCCAAACGCAGCCGGCCATCCTTATCTGCAAAATCGGTACTGGCCGGAATTTTGTCGGTAACCAGGTCTATATCGTGACGTTTGTGGCGCGCCAGGTCTATGCGATCCCTTAAGGACCTAAATGTCCCGTCTACTCTGGCCTCGCTAAAGCCCGACGAGAGAAAATCGTATAAAAGCTGATAGTACTCGCCTTTCCTTCCCACCACCACCGGCGCCATCACCACCAATTCCTTGACCAGGTCATTCCTGGCGGCCGTTTCTATAATGGCGTCCACTATCTCCGCGCTGGTCATGCGCTTGATCTCGTCTCCACATTCAACGCAATAGGGCTTGCCCACCCGAGCAAAGAGAACGCGCATGTAGTCGTAGATCTCCGTGATCGTAGCCACGATGGAACGCGGATTGGAAGAATGGCTCTTTTGATCAATGGAGATAGCCGGGGAAAGCCCCTCAATTTCGTCAACGTCCGGCTTATCAAGCCGGCCCAAGAACTGCCTGGAGTATGCCGAAAGGCTCTCTCTATACCGGCGCTGCCCCTCAGCTCAGATGGTATCAAAAGCCAAAGAGGACTTGCCTGAGCCGGAGAGACCCGTAAAAACGATCATCTTGTCCCGAGGCAGCTCCAAATTCACATTCTTAAGATTGTGCTCCCTCGCTCCTTTGATAATGATCTTATCTTGCGCCATGTTTAGTTTTCTCTTTAACTTTTTCCTTTAAGACAAAAAGCTCGTCCCGCAAAAGAGCAGCCAACTCGAAATCCAAGGCTTTGGCAGCCTCGCGCATCTCGCGCTCTTTGTCCTTAATGATCTCCTGGATGCGCTTGCGAGAACTCGGAAAAGCACTGGTTTCCAGTTTGATGATCTCCTCTATCTTGGCTTCCCGCTCCCTGTTAATCTCTGGCAGGATATCTCTAATAGTCTTCTTGATGGTTCGCGGCGTAATGCCATGCTTTTTATTATGGGCAATTTGAATTTTGCGCCTGCGGTCGGTCTCACTCACCGCCCTCCCCACGGAACCAGTAATATTGTCTGCATAGACCAAGACTTCTCCGTTAACGTTGCGCGCCGCCCGGCCGATGGTCTGGATCAAAGCAGTCTCGGAGCGCAAAAAGCCCTCTTTGTCGGCATCCAAAATGGCGACCAGAGAAACTTCGGGCAAATCCAGGCCTTCTCGCAAAAGGTTGACTCCCACCAAAACATCAAAATCCCCCTTCCTGAGGCCGGTTAAAATGCGAATTCTGTCGAGGGTCTCAACGTCGGAGTGGAGATAGTTGACCTTGAGCCCCATGTCGTGGAGGTAGTCGTTCAAGTCCTCAGCCATCTTTTTAGTGAGGGTAGTGACAAGGACTCTTTCCTGCTTGGCCACCCTCTCCTTGATTCTGGGAATCAAATCATCGATCTGGCCCTTGGCGGGACGGATAGTCACCCCCGGATCCACCAAGCCGGTGGGACGAATAATTTGCTCCACCGTATTTTCAGTCCGCTCATTTTCATACGGCCCGGGAGTGGCGCTGGTATATATAGTCTGCCCCGCCCTTTCCTCAAACTCATCGAACCTCAAGGGCCTATTATCAGCCGCCGAAGGGAGCCTGAATCCGTGTTCTATAAGGGTGCGCTTGCGCGAGGCATCCCCTTCATACATGCCCCTGATTTGAGGCACGGTCACATGAGACTCGTCTATTACTAGAAGATAATCCCCGGGGAAGTAGTCTATTAAGGTCGCCGGCGGCTCTCCCGGAGCCCGGCCGTCCAGGTGGCGGGAATAGTTCTCAATACCGTTGCAATACCCCACCTCTTTAATCATGGCCATATCACCCCTCGTCCTGCGCTCCAATCTTTCCGCCTCCAGCAGTTTGCCTTCCTTTTCAAAAAACTCGAGCTGCCCGGCCAGCTCTTCTTTAATCGCGACCATGGCCGCTTCGGTCTGATCTTCGGGGGTGATGTAGCGTTTAACCGGCGAGATATAGACTTCATCTACCTGGGGCGTATTTTCGTAGCTAAAACCCTTAACCGGATCGATGATATATATCTGCTTGACAGCGCCCTTCTCTATGAGGAGGTTGTATATCATGTCGTCGTGAGAGGACATAATCTCCCAGTTGTCTCCCCTCAAACGAAAACTGCCTCTTTTTAGATCAGCATTGGTGCGAACGAACTGGACTTTAATGAGTCTGCGGGCCAACTCTTCTCTGGATATCTTGTCCCCGACCTTAAAGTGCAAAATATGTTCTTTATACAGCTGCGGGCTTCCCAGGCCGTAGATGGCCGATACGGAAGCCACGATAATCACATCCTGGCGTGTCAGCAAAGCCGTGGTAGCCGCGTGGCGCAATCTGTCTATCTCCTCATTGGTATGAGCCTCTTTGGAGATATAGGTGTCGCTATTTGGCATATAAGCCTCCGGCTGGTAGTAGTCGTAATAGGAAACGAAGTAATGGACCGCGTTGTTGGGAAAAAGCTCTCTAAACTCGTTGCACAACTGGGCGGCCAAAGTCTTGTTGTGGGCTATCACCAAAGCCGGCCTTTGAACTTGCTCTATAACATTTGCCACCGTGAAGGTCTTCCCCGAGCCAGTAACTCCCAAAAGCACCTGGTGGTTGAAGCCTTTCTCTAAACCCTTAACCAGATTCGCAATAGCCTTGGGCTGGTCACCGGCGGGCTTGTTGTCTGAGATAATCTTGAACATGAAGAAATCCCCCCTTCCTGCGCTCTATAAGGGGGTGTAGAGCCAATATTACGTCTTTTACCAAGCTCGGGCAAGCCGATCTAAAAAATAGCTTCTCTAAACTCCTTCAATATCTCCTCGGGCAAAGGCTCCCCAGGAACCGTGCGTCCGGGATAGCGCCAGGCTGATATGACTCTCCTTCTATCGCCCAGGTCGCGGACCATGGTCCATATCTCGTGCTCCCTTTTGCCCTGACCTTGAGGCTGCATCAGGGCAATGGTACCTTCGGCTATCCCCTCCTCAACGCGTTCGGGGGTTTTAATTACCCTCCTGATTCTCCCTTCGGAAAGACGATAGAAATTCATCTTGGCCCGGGCGTGAAAAGTCCACTCAAGCTCCTTCATCGTGTATAATCATAACAGACAAATGAAGCTTGGCAGTAAGATAATGTTGGCGGTTGTATTGGCCCTTTCCTTGCTTTTAATGTTTGGCTCTTCCCTCCAGGAATCAGCCGTTATGGACGAGCTGGCCCACATTCCAGCCGGCTACGCGTATGTGAACAACTTAGACTACCGCCTCAACCCTGAACACCCTCCCATAGTCAAGATGGCAGCCGGGCTGCCTTTGCTTTTCTTGGATCTAAATTTCCCAACAGACAACGAGGCCTGGACTGAGCAGGTAAACGGGCAGTGGGATATGGGATACGCTTTTCTCTACCAATCTGGCAACGACGCCGATCAAATCATCCAGTGGTCAAGGCTGGGACCCATGATTCTTACCTTAATTCTCGTAATTTTCGTCTATATCTGGTCCAGAGAGCTGATGGGCAAGTGGTGGGCCCTGCTGCCGGCCGTGGCGGTGGCATTGTCTCCCCATTTTCTAGCCCACGGCCACTACGTCACAACCGACATCGGAGCCACCCTGGGCATCCTTATTTCTCTATACTATTTTAACCGCTACCTCGCCTCTCCTACTAAAAAGAAGTTGCTTATCGCAGGTGTTGCCTTTGGCGTCGCCCAGCTGATGAAGTTCTCGGCCATCATCTTGGTCGGCCACATGCTGGTTATGGTCGTTATCTATGCCTTCATTCGAACCGATAAGATCAAAGGGGCTGTGGGCCTTCTACCAAGGTATCTAGGGAAGCTCTTTTTGATCTTTGCCATAGGAGCTCTCACCATATACCCCCTTTATGCTCTCACTACCGCCAACTACCCACCAGAAAGACAACTCTCTGATACAACCACTATTCTCCAAAATGACTTCCAGCAGGGTCCGTTAAAGTACGTGGCCGATGCCACCCGCTGGTCATCCAACAAACCTCTCCTCAGGCCCTATGCTCAGTACATGCTCGGTCTCCTAATGGTCTTCAAACGCTCTACCGAGACCAACACCCTCTACTTCATGGGGCAGGTCAATGAAAGCGGCGGTCCGACCTACTTCCCCATTATCTACGGCCTCAAGGAGACTCTGCCCATGCTTATCTTCCTGGCTCTTGGCTTGCTACTTTCAACCCACGGAGCCTTGCGTTCTCTATCCAAAGGAACTCGCAGACTGAAAGACTATTTAAATACCAACCTCCATGAGTTTTCAGCTTTACTTTTCATCTTCATCTACTTGGCCTACAGCATCTCCAGCCCTTTGAATATTGGCTTTCGCCATCTTATGCCAGTTATCCCTCTTTTCTATATCCTTGCTACCGGCTCGCTTAGGAAATACGCCCTCAAGAGCGCCCACAGGCGCCAACTAAAAACGGCGCTGGTGCTGTTCCTCTTCCTTTGGCAAGGAACGCTGGCCTTTACCAGCTACCCATACTACCTCCCCTATTTCAACGAATTCGTGGGCACCGACAATGGCTGGCGCTACGTCACCGATTCAAATTACGATTGGGGCCAAGACCTAAAGCGCCTGGCACAGTTGACCGAAAGAGAGGGCATAGATCGCATAGCCGTCCACTACTTCGGCGCCGGCTCCCCCGAATATTATCTTGGAGACGGGGCCCTTCGCTGGGAATCGCGCATGGGCAACCCGATAGAAAGCGGTGTTGAATGGCTCGCCGTCTCCGTCAACCAATTGCAAGCGAGCGTTGCCCCGACCGCCCCGGGCTTTCGCAGAGATATAGAGTCGGAATACCGCTGGCTGGAGGATTCCTATAATCCAGATTTCATCGCAGGCAAATCGATCTTCGTCTACAAATTAGGGGAGGACTAGACTACTGGCTGTAGTAGGCTCTGCCGGGAACTCTTAAATCTATATAGCTGATAATTCCCCAGTCGCCACCCTGGTGTAAAGAGTCTACCACTGCCCTGCCGAAAGCGGGGTCGTCCTGCAGGCTGAAATAAATTTGGGGCCCTCCGCTGGTGTGAGCCGTAGCCTCTCTGAATTTAAGGTTCTCGATACTAAACTCCTGCACTAAGATGTCTAACTCTTCCAGGAAAACAAAAGACGCCTTCAAGTTAACTAATAGGTTGTCCTCCAATACTCTATCCCCCAAGCGAAGGTCTCTCTCCGAATAATCTCTAACCAATTTGAATATAACCGGCCCTTTGAGGTTGGGCGCGGGGGCGAAAGCAAGACCCTCCCCGTCTATCCAGAAGCATTCCCCTTGGACCTCGGCGCACCATATGGCATAACGTTCGCGTTCGTTGAAAACCACCCTTACCTCGCGGGTGATGTAGTTTTTGTGTACCTCGAAAGAGGTAACTTGGGGAATCTCCCCAGAGTCAAGACGCAGCTTCCAAAAAATAATGTTTTGGCCAATTGCTTCCTCCAAACTCAGATTAGCCACTGTGTCCTCGCCTTCTGCCTCAACGGCGCGAATATTGAAAAAAGGCGAGAGCCAAACTAGATAGGCCAAGCCGCCTATAAACGAGAATATAAGGCTCCAAACAAAGAAGCGCTTAAGAGTTCCCTGATTTCTTGATTTCCTTCTTGCCGACATAATCCTGGAGAACTTTGGGCACCTTTACCGTACCATCTTTGGTTTGATAGTTCTCTAGGATGGCAATTAAAGTTCTGCCTATGGCCACTCCCGTGGCATTGAGAGTATGAACGTATCTGCTCTCTCCATTAGAGGCGTATTTAATGGCTAACCCTCTCGCCTGGAAGTCAGTAGTATTGGAGCACGAGTGGGTTTCCCTATATCTGTCCTCGCTGGGGATCCAGGCTTCAATATCAAACTGGTTGCTGGCCGAGAATCCCATGTCGCCGGTGCAAATGTGGACTACCCTGTAGGGTAAGCCCAGGGCCAAGACAATTTCCTCCTGCCGCTCCAGGAGAAAATCATTTTCTCTCACGGAATCTTCCGGCTTGGTGAAAGAGAACATTTCTACTTTATCAAACTGATGGACCCGCAAGATACCTTTAGTGTCCTTGCCGTAGGAGCCGGCCTCTCTCCGAAAAGCGGTTGAGAACCCCGCATATCTTAAGGGCAGATCTTTCTCTGATAGGGTCTCTTTCATGTGCATGGAACCAATAGTATCTTCAGCCGTACCCACTAGATACAGATCATCCTTCTCCACATAGAAGGCGTCGCCATCATCTACGAACTTACCCTTGCCCATGCCTCTCATGGGCTCCGATTTGATAAGAACGGGCGGCACGATTGGCACGAAGCCGTGTACCATCAGCTTATCCATCACAAATCGTACTAGGGCAAACTCCAGAAGGACCAGATCACCCAGTATGTACCCGAAACGGCTTCCTGAGACCTTGGCAGCCCTTTCTGTGTCTATCATGCCTCCCGCTACTTCCAGGTAGTCTCGGGGGGCGAATTTAAACTCTGTCCTTTTACCAACTTCTTTAAGCACTACATTGTCCGCCTCACTGGCCCCGATGGGCACCCTATCCTCAGCCAAGTTCGGGAACTCTTCTAGAAGAGAGCCTCTTTCTGTCTCTATCTTCTTAAGCTTTTCTTCTAGGGATTTTGTTTGCTCCTTGAGTCTTCTGGCTTCTTCTCTGTCTTGTTGCCCAAGCTTATTCTTCGCCGCTCTGAGTTCTCCAACTCTGGCCACCTCCTGGCGCCACTTATCATCCACGTCCAAGAACTTATCCACCAGCTTGGCATCGACTCCCCTGTCTTTAATCTTCCCTCTGACCAAATCCGGATTTTCTCTGATAATGTTTGGATCCAGCATCTTACTTTTTCTTTCTCTTTAATGTTGGGAAGAGAATCGCCTCTTTGAGAGAATCCCTCAAAGTGGCAATGGCCACAATTCTATCTATACCTATACCTACGCCAGCCGTTGGAGGCATGCCATATTCCAGGGCTTCTATAAATTCCTGGTCAAAGCGACTCGCCTCCAGATTCCCCCTGCGGAAAAGCTTTTCCTGGTATTCCATCCGTTCTTTCTGGTCTATGGGATCATTGAGCTCGCTAAAACCGTTGGCTACCTCCATAGAATTAATAATGAATTGGAAGCGTTCCGTAGTCTCTGGGTCATCAGCTTTTGATTTAGACAAGGGTGAGATGGCCTTGGGATAGTCGTAGAGGATGGTGGGCGCCTTTAACGAAGGCCGCACCTTCTTCTTGAAGATATTATCGATCTCCTCCTTATCTTTGACTTTAGCCAAATCTCTGCCCGCATACCTTTTAAAGGCATCCGCGTACTTGACTCTCTTCCAAGGTCCTCTAATGAAAGGCTTGAGGAGCTTCTCCGTCAGCTTGATCATGCTCTCGTAGTCTTGATAGGCCCAATAGAGCTCGAGCATCGTAAACTCGGGATTGTGTTCCCTATCTATCCCTTCGTTCCTGAAAACCCTCCCTATCTCAAATATCTTATTGAATCCCCCAACTAGTAACCTCTTGAGATACAGCTCGGGAGCAATCCTCAAATAGAAGTCTTCACCCAAAGCATTGTGCTTGGTCTTAAAAGGCCTGGCAATCGCCCCCCCGGGGGTAGGGTGCAGCATGGGGGTCTCTACCTCCATAAAGCCCTCTTGCCACAGGAATTCTCTCATCTGTCGTACTAACAAGGAACGCTTCTCGAAGGCTCCCTTAACTTCAGGATTTAAAATGAGGTCCAGGTAGCGCTTGCGAAAGCGCTCCTCCACATCTTTCAAGCCAAACCAGGTATCGGGTAACGGGCTAAGAGTCTTCACTAACATATCAATCTTTTTGGCCCTTAAACTCTTTTCCCCTCTTTTGGTCTTGAATAAAACTCCCTTGGCTCCTATGAAATCCCCCACATCCAGGGTCTCCTTCCAGAGTCCAAAATCTTTCAACTCTTTTCTATTGGCAAAAACCTGGATAGCCCCATATCCGTCATTGATATCTATAAACAGCACCCCTCCCTGGTCGCGCAAAGACAAAATTCTTCCCGCTATGTATATTCTTTTATTAGCCCTGCTTAGCTTGGAAAAGTCCTCGAGCGCTTCTTTAATCTCCGTGCGCTTTGGAACTCTGGCCGGATACGGATCAATCCCGGCTTCTCTCAGCTTTTTGAGTTTTCTCAGCCTGTCTTTTTGAATATCGCTTAGCATATATCTTGAGTCTATCAATTAGAATATCACATTATCATCCGCTCACAATTACTAATCCTGAAAGAACCGCTTCGTTCTCCTATTGGACATGTTTAGAACTCTGAATTGGGTGGGTATCCAGAAGAATAGGCATCAGATGTGCCTGTAAAGGTATTAGGGCTTAACTAATAGACTTAACCTTGTACTGAGTCTTGCCCTCAGGAGTTTTGAGCTCCACCATATCCCCCACCCTTTTATCGATCAATACCCGGCCCAGAGGAGACTCGTTTGAAATAAAGCCTTCTACCGGATTGGCTTCGCTGCTTCCCACTATATAAAACTTGGAGGTTTTGCCGTCGCGCACCACCTCAACGGTAGCGCCAACCTCTACCGCATCTCTCTTCTTGGAGCGGGTACTGATAATCTCAGCCTCTTTGAGCATCTGCTCTAGTTCAGCAATGCGCCTTTCTATGCGCTGCTGTTCTTCACGCGCCTCAATATACTGGGCGTTCTCGGAAAGATCGCCCAGTTCTTTGGCAATCTTAAGACTTTCAGTGACTTCCTTGCGGCCTTCGGTCTTCAGCCTCTCCAGTTCGGCTGAGAACTCGTCAAATTTTTCCTTGGTCAGATATTCCATAATAAACAGATACCCTCAAAACTAAAGGTGAAGTCTACACGCAATTTAGGCATGAGTAAAGCGCGCTTATTTTGCCCCCAGAGAGTACTTCTTGCGCCAGAGCCACCAGCGCACCTTGAACGCCTCCCACAATACTTGGAAGTAAGCCATGGGCTTCACCCTGGAATCAGCATCGTTCACCCAATAGGCCGGGATTTCCTTGATCCGGTAGCCCATTCTTTTGCCCAAAGCCAGGGCCTCAACATCAAACCCCCACCGCTTAATTCTTTGCAAAACGAAGATCCTTTCAGCCGCTTCTTCGGTAAAAACCTTGAACCCGCACTGGGTATCTCTAATGCCCGGCAGCAGCAAAAGCTGGACATATAGATTGCCCAGGTTGCCCAAGATCCGCTTCAAAAGCGACTGGGGCGGGTGCATCTGAGCCCCCTGCACATCCCTGGAACCGATGACTATGTCATACCCCTCCCGCAAGAAGGGCAGCATCTTGTCGAAATGATCAATGGAGGTTGAGTTATCGGAGTCCGTAAAGAGCCTGTATTTGCCCCTGGCCTCGAGCATACCTGCGCGCACCGCCGCTCCCTTACCCTGATTTTGTTCATATCCGGTCACTCTCAAATTAGGAATGAGTTTAATAAACTTCTTGGCCACCTCAGCGGTGCCGTCCTTGGACCCGTCGTCAACCACCAAAATCTCATAGGTGTATTTGCGGGTGGACAGGTGCCGGTCTATATCCACCAAAGTCAAAGGCAGCCTGTCGGCTTCGTTATAGGCTGGAATGATGACTGACAAAAGGGGTTTGTTGGAGGGCATTACCTATCTATGGTAGCGGAGCCTGATAAAAATTGCCAAGGTTAATCCACCGGCCAAATCGGCCAATAGATCCCCCAGAGTATCTACCAAACCGAACTGTAGCGTCTTAAGCCCCAGGCCGTATTGAGCTATGGCCAAGTCATACAAAAATTCGGTAAATTCCCATAAAACGCCCGTCAGAGCTGTCCAGCCCAGAACCATCACTAAAGTTATCCAAAAGCTGCGAGTGGTATCAAAATAGTTGGGATTTTTATAGAAAAACCAATAGAAAATGGCCGCCGCCATGATTCCTCCCAAAAAGTGGGCCGGGATATCCACCCAAGTCAAAGATCGGTACCAATCATTAGCAAAGGCTACGAAATGAACTGCAAAGAAAGAGCAAACCGATAAGGTTAAATTCCGTTTAGCTTTGGTGCGAGTCATTATCTCTTCCTCCACTGAGGAGCCCGTCTGGCTTTCTTCAACCCAAACTTTTTACGCTCCACTCTGCGGGGATCGCGGGTGAGGTGCCCTGCGACCCGCAACTCTTGCTTAAGAGTCTCATTAAATTTTACCAGAGCTCTGGCCAAACCGACAGTGACAGCCTCGGCTTGGGACATTACGCCCCCTCCTTTTACATGGACCGTCACGTCGGCGCCTTTTTTAGTGCCGGAATCCAAGATCTTGAGTGGGGCGACGGCGCTCTGCCGATATCGGTCCGTGACAAAATATTCTTTGTAGTCTTTCTCGTTAACGGAGAAAATGCCCCCCTTGCCTTTGGGATAGAACCTGACTCTGGCCACGGCGCTCTTGCGCCTGCCTATGCCCTCGAAATATCTATTTTCTTTCTCCAAGTCAGCCATTATTTTCCTTTTCTATTACCAATCTCTTTAGCCTCCTGTCTCTGAGCTTGTTTTGGGGCAACATTCTCTTAACGGCATTTATCAAAATCTTTTCCGGAGCGCTCTCCAGAAGATCTGCGTATTTTTTTGTCTTCAAGTGCCCCGGCTGGCCGCTGTGGCGGTGATACACTTTTTGCTCAGCCTTTTTCCCGGTTACCTTAACCAGGTGGATATTTTTGACCACCACCTTATTGCCACCCTCCTTGTGGGGAGCGTATTGAGGCAAATTCTTGTCCTGGAGCAAAGTAGCCACCTGGGTGGCTATTCTGCCGAGCGGCTTGCCCTTAGCGTCTATGGTGTGTTCAGCCATCTTTTTATACAAATTCTATTACCGCCTTTGAAACGCCGTCCCTTTTTCTGGTATCAGCCGTTTTCTTGATCCTCAAATAGCCGCCCTTCTTATCTGTGTAGCGGGGAGCGAGCTCGTTGAAAAGCTTGTGAGCGGAAGCCTTGGGCATGCGCTTCATTAAAAGCCTTAGCGCGGCCAAATCACCTTTCTTGGCCAGCGTCACTAGCTTCTCAACTTTGGGCCTTATCTCCTTGGCCCTGGCCTCAGTGGTCTCAATGCGCTCCTTCATAACTAAGTTATGGGCCAAGATGCGTAAAAAGGGCCTGCGTTTGCTAGCAGTCAATCCGAACTTACGTCCTTTCTTGAGGTGTTTCATGATGCTCTACTTATTCTCCTTTTCTTCCTTCTCTTCTTTCTTTTCTTCCCCTTTAGCCATTTTCTCCTCTTTTGATTCCTGGACCTCAACGGCGGCTACCTTCTTGAGGTGGTCTATCAAAACATTGGCTCCTTTGTGCAAAGCACTCGAGGGCGAAATGGTGCCGTCGGTCTCAATCTCTAGCTTGATACGGTTATAGTCGGTGTGATCGCCTACGCGCATGTTCTCTACCACATAGTTGACGTTCACCACCGGCGAGAAGATTGCATCCAAAGCGATTGTGCCAACAGCCAGGCGCTCGGTCTTTTGGGCTTCAACCGGTACGTAGCCCAAACCCTTTTCTACCGTCAAAATTATATCCAGCTCTGCTCCCTTGGTGGTAAGGGTGGCAATGTGCTGATCCGGGTTCACCACCTTAACTTGGGCATTGTCGCTGATATCCCCCGCTTTGACTGTGCCCTCTCCCTTGGCTCTAAGGAAAAGCTCCTGGGGGCCGTCTGCGTAAAAGGCAAATTTGACCTGCTTTAAATTCAAACCTAGCTCTGTCACGTCTTCAATCACACCGGGGATAGTCGTGAACTCATGTCCTACGCCCTTGGCGGTGAAACGGGTAACGGCCGCTCCTGGGAGCGATGAGAGCAACACTCTCCGCAGAGCATTGCCTATAGTAAGACCGTATCCCCTGAAAAGACCCTCTACTTCAAAAACACCTTTGTTTCCATCCTCGGAAACCTTCTTAATTTTTACCGTGTCGCTTAAATATGTGTAATCCATTTTGTTTTATTTCTTTGAGTAAAAGTCGACCACTAAACTTACATCAAATGGGACATCCGTATCTTGAGGCTGACCCATAACCTCTCCCTCCAGGACCGCTTTGTCCAATTTCAGCCACTGAGGAGGTTCGTACTTTTTCAACTTCTCCGTCAATTCCTGGAAGATAACCATGCCCTTCGACCCAGATCTTACGGAGATCTTATCACCGACCTTGACCTTGTAGGAAGGGGTTTTGACTCTTCTGCCGTTCACCTCGATGTGCCCGTGAGATACCAACTGGCGAGCCAAATTACGGCCCTCGGTAAATCCCAGGCGCATAATCACGTTGTCTAACCTGCGCTCCAGCGTATCTACCACCGCTTCCTCAGCCGATATATGCTCGGCCTTGCTCTTCCGCTCCACTTCCTTGAAAAGCCTGCGCAGCTGTTTTTCGCTAACCCCGTAGCTGAACTTAATTTTTTGCTTTTCCTGGAGCTGCTGGCCGAACTCGCTCACTTTTCTCCTAAAGCTTTTGCCGTGCTGGCCAGGCCTATATGGCTTGCGCACCAAGGCGGCTTTGGGAGAATTGGAACGCTCACCCTTCCTTGAGAGCTTGACTCCTAGACTCCTTTCTTTTTTCTCTTTGATTTTAGGCATTACATTCTACGCTTCTTACGCGCCCTCGGTCCGTTGTGGGCCAGGGGGGTAACATCGCGGATTGATACTATATCGAAATCTTGAGCTGCCAGCGAACGGATAGCCGAATCCCTCCCAGGCCCGATACCGGTTACATACAGATCAACCTTCCGAGGACCCGTCTTGCTAATCTTTTCTACGATAGCGGCCACCACCTTGGAGGCGGCAAAGGGAGTGGCTTTCTTGGGGCCTGAGAAACCGGTGGCACCGGCACTGGCCCAAGCGACCACGTTGCCCTTGTCGTCGGTCACGCTGATGGTGGTGTTGTTGTATGAAGAGCGGATATAAATCCTGCCCTCTTCAATCTTGCGAACGGTCTTTTTGGGTCCGCTCCCCTTGGAGACCTTTAGCTTGGCTTTGCTGGCCTCGGCGCTTTTTTCTATCACTTTTTTCTTACCCATAAGTCTATTTCAAGGTTAGTTTCCTGCGACCGCTTCCCATGGTCTTCCGTCCTCTATTCATAGCCCCAATGCCGCTCGGTACTGTCCTGGCATTGCGCTTGGTCCTTTGACCTCGCATGGGTAAATGCTTGGCGTGCCGGGTGCCACGATAGCTTTTAATATTCTTGAGACGAGCGATGTGCTGGCGGACATCCTGGCGCAACTCCCCCTCGATTCTAAAATCACGCTCTACGATCTGCTTAATCTGACTGAGCTCGTCCTGGCTCAAGTCCTTAGTGCGCTTGCCCTCGTCTATCTTAGCTTCTTTGAGAATCCTGCCGGCTACGGTGAGGCCGATTCCATGGACACTAGTCAAAGCTATGGAGACTTTCTTCTCGTCCGGTATGTTTACTCCGAATAATCTCATCCTTGTCGTTGTTTGTGTTTAGGGCTGTTTTTGCAGATTACATAAACCCGCCCTTTGCGGCGGATTACTTGGCACTTATTGCAGATCTTTTTCACGGATGTCCTTACCTTCATGGCATGTGCGCTATAGACGCCAGGTGATTCGGCCGCGCGACTCCCCGTCGCCCTCAGGCACTTCTAACCTCACTCTGTCACCGGGCAATATACGAATGCGCCGAATGCGCATTTTGCCCGCGACATAAGCTAGAATTTCCCTCTCGTCGTCTAATTTGACCCTAAAAGCCGCTCCCGGCAGGGCCTCAACTACTGTTCCTTCAACGGTCATCTAGCGCGGCTTGGATATTAACACACCGACTAATGAGCGTCAACGTTGACTCGACTAAGCTTCTGGGGGACTTTATTCACCCAGAAAGGCCACATTTTAACCTCCCCCGAGCGCACTCCAGGAGTAGAGAAAATCTCTTCTCTGAGCTCATTTTCCGTCAGGCCCATGATCTTCTCCCTGAAAGTCTTCACATCAAAGGGCCTGGTCCAGGTGGAGTTAAAGTTTACGGCCGAGTTCAGCTCTTCCGCTTCAAAATCTACGCTCACTTCAGCGTATACGGGGGTGTATTCATAGATTTGTAAGTCTAGGCCGTCTGCCTCTTCAAAGCGTCCTCGCAAGACATCTACCAGTTCGGCTTCGTCAAATCCGATTAATTTAATCTCTCCGTAGGTGGTGAGGTTAAACTTGCCATCCTTATCCACTACGTCGTTGATTTGCTCTCTGACTACTTGGAAGCTGTAAGCCCCCTCGAGCACCTTTATATTATCCGGTAGCCCCACGAAAAACTCAGCCTTCAAGGCATCTTCCAACTTCTTGGCGGCATCGGCCCTGGCTTTCTCCAAATCACCCTCCGTCGGAACCCGCACCTCTCCAAAAGCTCCGCCAGCCATAGCGCTTTTCGATTCGCCGTAGAAGCCGTCGTATTTGGCAGAACCCTGGAATCCCGGAATGCGGAACTTGGAAACCGGCCCCACGTTATATTCCTCTCCCGGCTGATCGGCCGTAACAGCGGCCTCTATGCTTGATGACACCAGCTCACCAGCGCTGTTTTTGGTGGCCCCGGGGACCGTAACATCATTATCCAATCTATATATCTTCCCGTCGGGAGTAACAAAACGGGTAGTAGCCACCAGGGACTGTGAATCAGTACCGAAGTTGTTGTAAATAGTAATAGTCCCCCTCGCCTTCCTCCCCACGGAGTCCGTACCGTTGGCCGCATACTTCTCGGTAATATTCTTTTGAGAAGTAAATGAGACCCCCCTGAGACGGACAGTATTGTCAGCAACCGCACTCTCTTCGATAGCAGGTGAAACCCTCAGCGTGCCAATAAAGCCATGTTCCATCTTATCCAGCTCCAAGGACACGGATACCCTAGGCAGAAAAACTACGGCCGAGGCTATTAAGGCTATGGCAAGAAGTGATACTCCCAGTTTAATTCCCAAACGCTTGCCTCGGCTCATCTGGCTTCGGGTTTTGTGGGGCCTTAACTTGGCCTGTTGCTCCCCATCCTCGCCCCCGCCCGGGGCAGACTTGGCTCCCTTGGTCTTCCTAACAGGCTCTGCTTCCCTCCGATTGGAAGCCTTGGCTCTGGACCGGCCGCTGCCCTGAATTACGATATCGGACACCGTAGCTCTGCTCCTTCTACCCAAGAAGGGATTGGTGGCCCCAATGCCCAAAGAGGAAACTCTTTCTAATATCTCATCGTCAACGGTCTCCACCTGGAGGCTCTTGCCAGCAGCTTCCACTTCCCTTTGCAAAAGCTCTAAGTCCTTTCTGGTGGCAGCAGCCTCCGCGTCTCTGGGGATATACAAAACGACCTCGTCATCCTCGGCCCTGAGTACCTTGTCTATAGCGGATGCTACGGAGTCGGACTTATTTAGATATATCTTTTTACTCACAACTGTGACAAATAACATTATAGCCCCAATGGCCTTTATCGGAAACTACTCCCCCGGCGGGGTCGCCCATTTGATTCTTCTCCTGGCCAGCTGATTGAGTTCCTCATAGACTCCGTGAAGGCCGTCTTTCAGGAAAATGTTCAAATCCAGCTCTACCGGCGGCTCCTGGAGGCGAAACTTCTTTTTCCCGAAAGCGTAGTGTTTTCTAAAAACCTGCTCCGGCAACTTAAACTGAGCGTTTATATACACGGGCGGCACCTCTTTGAGCTTCAGACCGCCGTCATTTCTGATATTCATGGAAAGGGCATTCATAAACTCGCTAAAGGTATCCCAAAAAGCTTTCCCCACAAAGCGATTCATCTTTTCCGACACCGCCCCTGAGGCAAACTGTTCGTATATTAGATAGGCGGCGTCTGTGTCCAAGTCCAATCTTTCCCTTATGGCCCTATCGATATGTTCCCTTCCCCAAGCGAAACCGTTGAGGTAGGCAATTTTGTGAGCGTCGACGCAAAAGATGTGGCTTTGACGCTCTCCTATCTCTGTGTAGTAAGCCCTATCAAGTCCGCTCTCACTAGAGAGGATATGAGCCCTGACACTCCCCCCTTCTACCACCAGATCCTGCTCGTTAGTCCTCTCGGCGCTCATGCTGATGCACAGCCTTATCTCGAGCTCGCGGCCGGTAAAGCCGCTTGGGTTAATTACTTGATGTCCGTCGATTTTCACTCCCACCACCCGAGCGTCACAAAGCACCAAATCAACTTCACTTTTATCCAGCCGCTTAGCTGCTTCCTCTCTGCATTCGTTATAGAACTTCCAAACCGCCTGGGAGATGTGATTTTCCAGATCTACCGGGGTGAGTGCTTTAGTGGGATGGTCTCTTACTATCCTTACGGTAGAAAAGATTGTTACGGCCTTATCGGGTCCGAGATCTATTATCTTCATATCTGATCTTCAATTACCCCCCTAATCCGACGCACGCCCTCGGCTACTGCCTCCTGTTTAGTAATCTTAAATCTGCCCACCTCACCAGTATGCTCCACGTGTGGCCCTCCACAAAGTTCCCTGGAGAAAGCATCCTCTATGCTTTGGCCTGCAAAATATACCTTTACCCGGGGAGGATACTTGCCTTTAAAAAAATACAAGGCTCCAGTTTCTTTAGCCTCCTTAAGAGGCATCTCTTCATACTGCACGGGTAAATCGTCTTCTACTGCCCGGTTAACCAGGCGCTCCACCTTGGCCACCTCCTCGTCGGTCAGCTTGCGATCGAAGGTAAAGTCGAAGCGCGTACGCTCAACCGTTATATCGGAGCCTCTCTGGGCAATACCATCCCCCAAAGTCTCCCTCAGGGCAGCTTGGAGCAGGTGGGTGGCTGTGTGCAACCTGGTCACCTTCTCCAGCTCCTCCTTATCAGCCGCCTTCAACTCACCCGTATCCAGAATCAAACCGTGGCCTCCGAACTTCTTTTCCTTGCCAGCCCTTGAAGCCTCCTGGTGCCTTTCAAACTCCTTATCAAAATCCCCCCTCGTCAGCTTGGAAGCGATGCTCCCGGGAGCCATTTCTTTAATAAGTTCAAAGGGCAAGCCATAGGTCTCATACAAAAAGAAAGCCTCCTTGGCACTTAGCTTCTTGTATCCAGCTAGTTCCTTGAGACCCCTAGAGAGGGCTGTTTTAAACTTTTTCTTTTCGGCTTCCAAAACTTCCACGATTTCGGCCTCATCGAGGTTCTCATATGTCTTACCGAACTTATGGACCACCACCTTGGGAATCTCGGCCAAGAGGTTAGCGTGGACGTCAGAGCGTATTTCGTAGGCTATGACCTTGCGGATCAAGCGGCGCAAAATGTATCCGGCCTCCTTGTTGGAGGGCCTCACCCCGTCTGCTATCAAAAAACAGCTGGACCTGAGATGATCGGCAAAGATGCGCACCGTTTTCTCGTCAAGGCCGGGGGATAGTTCTCTCACTTTCTCCACGATCGGCAACAACAGATCTGTCTCGAATATATGCGCTTTGCCCTGAACCGCAGCCGCCACCCTTTCGAGCCCGCTTCCGGTATCAACCCCGGGGGTCTCCAGCTTCCTCAAACTTCCATCCTGGGAGCAGTAGAACTCATTGAATACCAGATTCCAGATCTCTACTCCATTCACGAATATTTCGGTGGTAGGCCCGCATGGCCCCTCATTGCCGGTGGGTCCCCAAAAGTTGTCCTCCCTGCCTAATCTCTTGATCTCGAGCTCGGGATCCACTTCTTGCCATACGCGGGCTGACTCTTCGTCCTCGGGCACGTCCTTGTCGCCCTTGAAGATGGTGACGTAATCCACGGTCAAACCCAGCTCTTTGGTCACGAACTGATAGGCGTATTGGATAGCCTCTTCCTTGAAGTATCCTCCGAAAGAAAAGTTGCCCATCATTTCAAAGAAGGTCAAATGGGTCTCGTCTCCTATCTTATCTATATCGGTGGTCCTAAATGATTTTTGAATAGAGACGACATTCATCATTCCAAAGTCCGCCAGGGGATCCGCTTCTCCGGTGTAATAGGGCTTGAATTGCTGAACCCCAGCGGTGGTCAAAAGGACCGAAGGGTCGCTGGGAAGCAGCGAAGAAGATTGGACCACCTTGTGCCCCTGCTCCTTAAAATACTCAACGAATTTTTCCCTAATCTTCTCTGCTTGCATCAGTAGTCGGCTAAACGCTTGGACTCATCGTGAAGTCTGATCTTTTCCAGCGCCTTAGCCTCAATCTGACGAATGCGTTCGCGTGTCACGTTAAATACCTTCCCCACCTCTTCCAGGGTATGAGTCACTCCATCCTCCAAGCCGAAGCGCATCTCCAGGATCTTGCGCTCGCGCTCGGTCAAATCTTCGATAATGTCCCTAATTTGATCCTTCAAAAGCTCTTGGGATGTCAGCTGGGTCGGGGT
>JAXMKI010000034.1:0-3009 GCA_034374545.1 Patescibacteria group bacterium
ATTCCTTATTCGGGTTATGCCCTATGGTTCTAACGCTAAGAAAGTCAGGAAGCCGTCGCGTTACCAGTTTATGTCATCGGCAATGCGGTCAGCATTTCTTTCCATTGCCGGTAACGAGCAGATTTTTGCCAGTCAGAAAGGCCGTCTCATGGAGGATATTGTTGCGATGACCCTATATCGGGAATTCGTAGCTAATAATCGTGGCGCTTTGAATTACGACAGCTCAAAGGCCGGTGCCGACTTTATCCTTACTATCGCCGGTAAAAGTATTATTCCGATCGAGGTTGGTATGGGCGAAAAGCTTGGCACGCAAGTAAGAAATACTATGAGAAAAGTCGGATCAGCCAAGTATGGTGTAGTAATTTGTTGTGACTCCTTAACACTCTTGGAAGACGCCAACGTGATTAAGGTTCCGTTAGATTACTTTCTAATGATTTAGGAAAAAGGTGATAAACGAAATCCAATTAAACGGGGCGGATCATGTCCGCTCAAAAAAGTTCACACAAAGGGCATGATTAGACCACACCCTATAAAAATCCTTGCCATCGAAACATCCTGCGATGAAACGGCCATGGCACTCGTGGAAGCTAAGGGAGGACTCAAGAAGCCTCGTTTTGAGGTCTTGAAAAATGAAATCTCCTCTCAGATTGAGATTCACCGTAAATACGGGGGTGTAGTGCCAGGACTCGCCAAGAGGGAGCACCTTAAAAACCTCCCCCTTATGTACAAGAGACTGGTCAACGAAAAAGATTGGGAAACAATCGACGCAATTGCAGTGACCGTAGGTCCGGGCTTGGAGCCGGCTTTGTGGACTGGCATCGAGTTTGCCAAAGCGCTGGCTAAAGAGAAGAAGAAACCACTTCTGGGGGCCAATCACCTCGAGGGCCATCTATACAGCCCCCTGCTCTCATTAAAAGAAAAGGATGAAAACCCTGCCCTGCCAGCTGTGGGGTTGGTTGTGAGCGGAGGACACACTATTTTGCTGGTTCTGGAAAGAGTTGAGAGCTGGAAAAAGATCGGTGAGACGCGGGATGACGCTGTGGGAGAGGCTTTTGATAAGGTGGCGAGACTCCTGGGCCTGCCGTATCCCGGAGGCCCCGAAATCCAGAGGGTAGCTGAGAAGGGAGATGTGAGGGCGGTGGAGCTGCCTCGTCCTATGCTGGACCAAGATAACTTTGATTTTAGCTTCTCCGGATTAAAAACAGCTGTCTTATATTTCCTCAGAGGAAAAAGATTAACACCCAAATTAGTGGCTGATACTGCCGCCTCTTTCCAAGAGGCCGTTATCGAAACCTTGGTGGAAAAAACAGCCAAGGCTGCTTGGCTTTACAGGACTAAGTCAATTCTCCTGGCTGGGGGTGTAGCGGCCAACAAACCTTTGGGAGATAGGCTCTCCTCACGCGCTAAGGCAGACAAACTGGACCTTTATGTGTCAGAATTCAAATACTCAACGGACAACGCTGTCATGATTGCAGTCGCCGCCTATATGAACCATGAAAAAGGGAAAAGATATCAGATCAAGGCCCAAGCCAATTTGAATTTGTGATGTATAGATTTCTTGAAATACTGCCCGGTCTTTTGGTATGGGCAACCTTGGTCGGCATGGTTTTAGGCTCGGCCTATCTACCCGTCTGGGTCGCTGTCTTTATCATCCTCTTTGACGTCTACTGGCTCTTGCGCACCACCACCTAGTCTTTGTACCTCACCTTCATCTTTCGCAAGATGCGGGCCAATATGAAGACCAATTGGCTATCCCTCACCAAAGAGATTCCCGGTTGGGACGAGGTATACCACTTGGTGCTTTTGCCGATGTACCAGGAGCCCTATGGGGTGGTCAAAGAGACCTTTGATAGTCTGGTAAAAGAGAACTACCCCAAGGAGAAGATAATTATAGTCTTGGGTCCAGAGGAGAGAGCTGGAGAAGAGGCTTTGCGAATTGCCGGGCGCATAAGGGAAGAATATGGAGACAAATTCCGCAACCTTCTGGTGGTGCAGCATCCCTTTGGCTTGGAGGGAGAGATTCCGGGAAAGGGCTCCAACCAGGCTTGGATGGCCAAGATGGCCAAAGAGGAGATTATTGACCCAGGGGGCCTAAACTACGAAAAGATCCTGGTGTCGGTATTTGATGTCGATACCCAGGTATTCCCCGAGTATTTCGGCAGGTTGACCCATGCCTTTTTGACCACCGAAGACAACCAGCACGCCAGCTACCAGCCCATTCCCTTTTTTAACAACAATATCTTTGAGGCTCCGGTATTTGCGAGAGTAGTATCTTTGTCAGCCACCTTCTACCAAATGATGCAGCAGGCCAGAGCCGAGAACCTGGGCACCTTCTCGTCCCACTCCATGCCCTTCAAGGCCTTGGTGGAGATAGGGTTCTGGCACAAGAATGTGGTTTCCGAAGATTCCCGTATTTTTTGGCAATGCTACCTTCATTACAACTCCAACTGGAGAGTTATTCCTCTGGCCTATCCTGTATCTATGGATGCCAATGCCGCTTCCGGTTTTTGGCAGACGATGAAGAACGTCTACAAACAGCAGCGTCGGTGGGCCTGGGGGTCCGAGAATATTGCCTATGTCATCACCAACTTCATTGGGAATAAGAAGATAAGTTTGGGGAAGAAGCTCTATTGGACTTTCCATAAGTTTGACTCCTTCTATTCCTGGGCCACCGCTTCTATATTGATCTTTGCCCTGGGTTGGCTGCCTCTTTTATTGGGAGGGACCGAGTTCAATACCACGATCCTTTCATACAATTTGCCTCAAATTACCCGCAACATTATGGCCATTTCTACGGTGGGTATAGCCCTCTCTTCCATTTTGGGGGTGATGCTGCTGCCTCCTAAGCCGGAGTGGTTCCGACGCCGCCACTATCTGCTGTATCTTTTGCAGTGGATGTTACTCCCCGTTACCATGATTATCCTAGGGAGCGTGCCGGCCATTGAGGCCCAAACCAGGCTGATGTTCGGAGGAAAGTTTCGCTTGGGTTACTGGGTTACCCCCAAGAGG
>JAXMKI010000035.1:0-5563 GCA_034374545.1 Patescibacteria group bacterium
CGTGTATTGCCCAAAACTTCTCCAGCAGTTTCTCGTAGCTAATCTCTTGAGGATTGTATAAAAGATGAACCACTTCGGTATGGCCGGTGTTGCCCTTGCATACCTGGATGTATGTGGGGTTTTTGACCTTGCCTCCCATAAAACCCACCTTAACATCCTCCACTCCGACAATATGCCTGAAGGCTTCCTCCACTCCCCAGAAGCAGCCTGCGCCAAAAGTTGCCTGTTGCAGTTTCTTAGTCATATCCATACCTTAACCCAATACTCTTTCCAACTCGAGCCTAAATTCCTCCAGCAGGTCCAAATACCTATTCACGTCCTCCACCTCATAGGCCGCGTTCTCTTGATAGTCTAGAGAGGAGATGTGGATGGCGTTACGAATTCTCCTTAAACCTTGCAGCCTGCGCTTCATATTGGTGCTGATGAGTCCGTTGACGTACGCTAGGTTAATTAGGCTCTGGAACTTGCGGTCGGGATTGAAATCTTTCCCCATCTCTTTGTATCCCTCTTCTAAGATGGCCGCCAGAGCGGCTTCGATTACGCCGGAGATCGAAACCATCATACTCTTGCAAAGGAGTGATTCAATGGTCAAATATATCTGATAATCATTGTATAGATTAACCATGAACTCCAGATACTGCATCTGGTAAGAGATGTTTTCCCTGGCTGCCTTCTTTTTGATAAAACCCCACTCGTCTTTGTAGTGGCTAGCCGACTGGGGATGCCTGCTTTTCTCAAAAAGCTCTTTCTTATCCAAGTTATCCAAACGGCGCTCTTGGGGGTTGTGGATCTGTTTTCGCAACTTGTCCATTAGCTAAGACCAATATGGAGCTTATAAAGCTTCTGGTAAAGCCCTCCCTCGCGGGCTATCAATTCCCAGTGCGACCCCTGTTCTATTAAATTGCCCTTATCAAACACTAAGATCCTGTCAGCCTTGCGTACCGTTGAAAGCCGATGAGCGATGATGATAGTCGTACGCCCTCTCATCAATTTCTCTAAGGACTCCGTGATTTGCCTTTCGGTTTGCACGTCCAGGGCGCTAGTGGGCTCATCCAAAATAAGAATTTTGGGATCGCGCAAAATTGCCCTCGCGATAGCGACTCTTTGCTTTTGTCCCACGGATAGCTTCACTCCCCTCTCTCCCACCAGCTGCCCATATTTATTGCGGAACTTCTGGATAAACTCTTCTGCGCATGCTTCCCGGGCAGCCTTTTGCACTTGCGCCTTGCTGGCGCGAAAATCCCCGTATTTAATATTGTGCTCTATGGTGTCGTTAAAAAGCATCACCTCCTGAGGCACCACCGCAATCGCCTCTCTCAACTTGGAAAGCCTAAGGTTCCTGATATCAACCCCATCAAGCAATACAGCTCCCTTGGTCGGAATATAATATCCCGAGATCAGCTCCGCGATAGTTGTCTTGCCCACCCCCGACTCCCCGACCAGGGCAACCACCTCCCCCGGCTCAATGGCAAAACTGACATTTTTCAACACTACCGGCTCCTTGACGCTGTATCGGAAGTTAACCCCCTCAAAAGCGATGCCTCCCTTAATCTCACCCGGATCAATTAACTCCTCAGGTTCATAGCGCTCAGCCGGGGTACCTAGAATCTTCTCTGATTGTTCCAGAGCGACCAAGCCGTTTTGGATGGTCTCCCAGTTATAGCCAAGCATTGTAAAGGGACCAAAGACCATAGCGGTATAACCGTTAAAAGCCACCAAACCACCGACGGTCAGATCCCCTTGGTTAATGAAGTAGACGGAGACCAGGAAGACCGACAGTTGAGTTATGACCACCACCACTCTTTGATAGAAAGCGATATTGCTCCAGATTTGCTCTACTTCGTTCCACTTGGGCACAGCCTCCCTAAAGTATTTTTGGTGCACCCTTTTATCTTCATAATCCTCGGCGGTGAACTGTTTGACCGTATGCGCGCTCGCTAAGACCCGGTAAGCCTGCTGGAAAGCCCTATTCCAGGCTCCATGGGCCTTCTTTTGGATCTTCACCAACGGAGGCACGATTTTAAGCAGCGCCGCCACGTAAAGAGAGATCCCTCCTAGGACTATCAAGGTGAGGGTGACGTTTATGTTGACGGCGATAAAAACGCCAGCCACCACGCTCAGCAGCTGAGGCGAGATCCTTAAGATAACCCTTTCGATGATGGTCACCACTGCCGAATCGGCTCTAGTGACTCGGTCCCAGATAATGCCGGGCTTTTCTTCCTTGTGAAAACTCATGGGCATGAGCATAAGCCTACTGGTAGCCCTATACATATAATCGGCTGATAAAAGAGTCCCCACTCTCCTACTCCTGCTCTCATGCGCCCACCCCAGAATACTGGCGGCGAATTGCACCACAGCAAAAGCCCCTATGAACCACAGCCACAAAGGCGCCTCAATGCCGAAAAGAGTCAGGGTTTTCGAAGCGTCGATTACGGCATCCAAAAATCCCCCTACGATGAATGGAATAGCCGCATCGAAGATAGCCAGGAAAACACCTAAGAATGTGAGGGAGATTACTTGGGCCTTGTACCGACTTAGGAATTCCCCAATCGCAGCCCAAGCGAGATTAAACTTCCCGTGTTTAGACATATGCCAAGATTGTATCCCTAGTTGCGACCCCAAACAAACTTTGACTCACAGCCAATTCTGTAGTATTAAAGATTCTACCCCTAGAGAAGGAGTGGGGAATGCCCTGTATGAGGGCACAAGTGACGAAGCACGTTGACGTAAAGAAGGGGACGTTCAAGGCTCAGTTGTTCGGGGACGATCCAAGAATCAAGTCTTTGGAGCTCAGCCAACGACGGAAGATCTCCGCCAGTGACGAGGTCATCGGCACAGGTCCGAGGAAGATGGGGCTACCGCCCATCAATTCCATCATCCGCTTGGTCTATGACGAGCAGTCTCAGCTCTGCTGGGACTTCGAGTTCGGCCAACCGGCAATGGAGCCGTGCTACGAAGGCCGGATCATCGCAGTCGACTTCGAAAATGGGGAAATTCTGGTAAGGACATCTGACGCCTTCCCAAGACAAGCCTGGTTCCGTCTCGACCGCCACAGCCAACTCGACTACGACGCGGGGTTCGAACATGTGATATGGGGCCTTACGCCCCTGCGCGACCAGTTGCCGATTCCCGGAGACCCCGTTTTGGTGGCCTTCGATCCAAATGGGTATCCCGTCTGCTGGGCCTGGAGAGGAAGACGATCCACTCGGGTACTTGCTCGGGCAAGCAAGGGTCGCCTCGCCCGCTGGGCTGAGCGAACCTTGGGTACACACCCTTGATCCCCCAACAAACACGGCATCCGCCGTAGCCCCGCGCTAACGCATAGCATCCGTGATGGACCCCGTGCGTGCAACATGCGCGGGGTTCATCATTTAAGCCTATTGAGAAAAAACTAATTAAGCGTCCAGATTAGATAGTTAAGATAGGTAGCAAAGAAAGCCCAACCCGCATAGGGAGCCAGCAAAAGCGCAGCCAGGCGCGATACTGGGTATATCAAATACATCAATATCAACACTGTCACTCCCAAAGCTGCTGCTTTTAGAATGGCCAAGCCTATTAAATGCTCCGCGAAGAAAAGATAGCTCCAGAAAACATTCAAGGAGGCGTTTGCTACGAAAGCGATGGTCACCCACCTCCACTGAGGGCCCCGCTTGGCTTTACGATAGAAAAGAGCTGCCGCTATTGCGGTTAAGATATATATGGCTGTCCAAACCGCCCCGATAAAACTGCCTGGAGGAGTAAACTCCGGTAAGATCAAGGAATCATACCACCCCATCAACCCAAGACTAGTAAAATAGCTCCCCAGTAGGGAAACCGCTGCTACACCCAGAACAATTACTAAATACTTCATGTTTTATCCAAATCTAGTGCACACGAATTTATACAAAACCTCTTCCCGCCCTTGTCCTTGGGTCCATCGTCAAACACATGTCCCAGGTGAGATCCACACTTTTTGCAAACTACTTCCACTCTTTCCATACCTAAGTCAGTATCAATCTCCAACTTCACATTTTCCCTATTCATGGGTTCGGTAAAGCTGGGCCAACCGGTACCCGAATCAAATTTGGTTTCAGAGCCAAACAGTTCAGCCCCACAAGCCCTGCATCTATATACTCCTTTGTCTTTGGTGTTCACATATTCTCCCGTGAAAGGAGGTTCTGTCGCCTTCTTCCTCAATACTTTGTATTGCAGGGGCGTGAGTTTTTCCTTGAAATCCTCCTCGGTCATTTTTACATCCACAGCTTAACATATTCTAAGTGAGCAATTGGCCTTTGCTCTCAATTAGGAGGACAGAACACTCCCGTCAGCAGACCTCGTCACGGCGGGGTTTGTATTTACAAAAACTAGCCAACACCTATCATATTGATTCACCCAAAGCCCTGTTTGACGCATATCCAAATAACCCATATGTTTTACATACGCTAGGCTAGGAGAAATTCCATGCTGTTACGCGCGTTCCTTGTCTGCTGGTTCCTTCCTGGCTTGGTAGTCGCCTGGATTGGAACCCTCATACTGCCCCCTCTCTCACGAAGCCAACAATTCACGCTGGTAGTGATTCTCGCTGTAGCTTCGGGCTTTGTCTGGGCTCGCTACGTTCTCCCCTACCTACGCCGCGCCCAAGAGCGCGCCGAGGCGGGAGATACTCTCGGGACTTTCCCGGCCTTCCTGGCTGGGGTAATCTCGTACGAGGTGCTTGAACTTAGAGTCGCACAATACGTCGGCACGTTGGTGGTAAGCCTTTTCACCGCCGACATCTTGCGAGATCACGTCGCTCGGGTGCTAAGCGATACCGCCGGCGCTATCTGCTGGATTGTTGCCTTTCCGACGGCCTACCTCCTTCTATGGAGAGTGGTAGATCCCTGGTTGAGAGAAAAGCGACTTGAGATGCTCTTCAATCGCTTGGGATACGTCGGTGAGGGCGCCGACCATCTCTCCGAGTTCGTGCAAACGTGTCCAGCAGCAATCACCAAGTACGAAAGCGAGTTGCTGTGGCGAGACGTACATGACAGGAGAGTCTGGGAAGAGTATGAATAATCGAAACCCGCCCGTTGACGGTGAGCGACTCGCCCGAGGGTGGGTCGCTTACTTTTTATACATACACTAACTGCCCTTCCCTCTCGAAGGGAAAACCGGCATCGGACCAATCAGCTAGTCCGCCCTTAAAGTGATAAACATTTGCAAATCCAACTTTGACCAGCTTATCGGCAGCCTTAAGGGAAGCCTGGCAGTCAAAGTTTGAGCAATATATCACCACCAATCCATCTTTGTCGGATATTAGCTTCTCAACCTCTTTTACGAAGTTTTTAGTATCACCTGGAATATTCCTGGCTCCCGGCAGATGCTTGTCTTCATACGATTTATCGGACAATACATCAACGAGAGCGAAGTCCTTCTTATTGTTTATCCACCCCCTGAGACGATCCCTGTCTATAACTTCAAAAGTATTCTTCATAGCGCAAACACTATAACTCGCCAAGGCGAGTTCAATCAAATCCTGAAATTGGGACTTAACTCTTCAAGAAGCGATTGTAGAGCCAGGCAAACAGCCAACCCCCAATGAAGC
>JAXMKI010000036.1:0-4369 GCA_034374545.1 Patescibacteria group bacterium
AAAGACAGGAGCCAGCTCATCTCCATCCTCTTTATCCTTCCTTAAATCAGGCCTGTCCGTACCGTATTTCTTCATAGCCTCCCCATCTGTAAGGCGGGGAATCTTGCCGTTTTGGAGAGTAACCTTTCGGTCGGGATAGAGCTCTTTGAAAAGCCCCAGGAGCGCTTCCTCCACTATCGCTAAAATCTCCTCCTCGCTGGTAAAACTAAGCTCCACGTCGAGCTGGGTAAACTCGGGTTGCCGGTCACCTCGGGTATCTTCATCCCTAAAACACCTGACGATCTGGAAGTATCTCTCCAATCCTCCGACCATCAAAAGCTGTTTGTATTGTTGCGGAGATTGAGGGAGGGCGTAGAACTTGCCCGGTTGCTGGCGCGAAGGGACCAGGTAGTCGCGAGCGCCTTCGGGAGTGGACTTGCTGATGTAGGGAGTTTCAATCTCCACAAAATCCCTGTCTTCAAAGAATTTCCTTAAGAACTTGATAATGTTGTTGCGCGCCACCATATTATCCCTCATACGTTTGCGTCTGAGATCGAGGTAGCGGTATTCCATACGAATCTCCTCACCCACCTCATACCCATCACCCCCAACTTCAAAGGGAGGAGTTTCGGCCTCAGCCAATACCTCAAGCTCCCCCACTGAAATCTCAACGTTGCCGGTGGCTAAATCAGGATTTCTCATACCCTCAGGCCTTTCCCCCACCTTCCCCTTGATTCCAATAACCCACTCGGGGCGGAGCGTATCGGCAACCTTGTATATCTCCTCATTTTTGGCGTTGAAAACCAGCTGAACAGTACCTCCCCTGTCCCTGAGGTCTACGAAAATAAGCTTGCCGTGATCCCGCCTGGCATCCACCCAGCCGGCCAGTTCAACCTCCTCGCCTACCTTCCCCGGAGTTTCACTCGATAATATGCGCATTGTCTGATGGTTTTAGTATAAGCACAAAAGGCCTTTCTATCCATATCTGTTGACCAATTACCCTTTGTGTGGCAGATTTTGAACATTGTTCTTTAAGGCTTTCGAGGATGGCTCTTTGCTCATCAGCCCTGGTGTTCAAAGAGTTATCTTCGAAACGCAAACGAAATATCCTGGAGGAGGAAAAACGATGGCAACCGCATCCGTGTTCCTTGGTCTGGACTGGTGGCCCTACCCGATTGCCTTGATTGGCGTGGTGTTGGGCGTGATAATGCTCAACCTGGGTGTTGGTCGGATTGATCACGCAGACGAAGGATTGTTGTACATACCACCGCTCGGTGCGATGGTTGGGGCGATTGGTGGAGGCCTCATGTTTCTGGCAAGTCTGGTGATTCTGATGATCGCTCGGATTGTTTGGTTTGTCGGCCTCGACATCGAAACTGATGTCAAGCTGGGAATCATCGGGCTCACAAGCCTCATCTGCATCGTGATCTATCTGAGCCATCTTCTGGGGGTTCTCGGAAGGAGACCTCACGCATGAGCGAGGAAATTCCTGGTAGGGCGCTGATGCTCACTCTCCACGTTTGGAGATGGGGAAACCATGGGTTGGCCAGAGAATTCGTACGAACGTACGAGTTCGACTCCAGGAAAGAGCGTCTCTTTGATGATGGGGGTCACATCACCGGATTGACTGTCCCCAGACGAGATCTGTACGAACCTCCCCCACCACCCAGGGCTCCCTAAATCGGGGGCCCTGGGTCTCCGATTTTAAGTAGAGACTCCCCACCCGGGAGCTTTTGCATTTTCGGGTTGAATCTTTATTCCAAAACCACCCCAATTCTCCTATCTTCAAGCATAAGCTTAACCCTCCCGTCTTTATCCGTCCTATAAACCCTGCTCCCCGCCTTGGAAAGTCGCTGCAAAGTGGCTTCGGTAGGATGGCCAAAACTATTGGACCCGACCTGCACCACCGACAAAGCAGGGGTGGCCTCCCCCAAGAAATCCAGGCTAGTGGAAAAGCGCGAGCCGTGATGAGCTACTTTCAAAACATCCGTATCCATATCGTATATCTCCAAAAGCTTTTCCTCGGTGGGTGGGCCTATATCCCCGGTCAAGAGGACCTCAATGCCTTCGCTCTGGAGCTCCATCACCAAAGAGCTCTCATTCACTTCCCGGTGCCCCAAGAATTCCTTATCCGGCCAGAGAACATCTAAAATTGCCTCGGCGTGCACAACGCGATCTCCCTGCCCCACCAGCACCACGGGAACCTCGGCTTCTATTAGCAGATCCCTGAAAATCTCCCAAGCCTCTCCCTCGCCCTCCCTGCCGGAGAAAACAAAGGCTCCTATTTGGTATCTATCCACAATGTCTCTCAATCCTCCGTAGTGGTCCAGCTGGGGGTGGGTCATAAAAATCATATCCAGATACCGATCGGTGGAAGGCAAAACCTCCTCCAGTTCAAAGAGAACCTCCTTGTCCGGCCCTCCGTCTATTAACATCTTCACCCCATCCGGAAAGACAATTAACTGAGAATCCCCCTGGCCGACATCCAAGAAATACACCTCCAAAGGATGGGGGGATACCCTTTCGAAAACTCCCTGCCAGATTACCAGGTTAAAACCAATTAAAACCAAAAAGCTCAATGATAAATATTTCATAGCCTAGGAAAATGCTCGCTATCCACCCTACTGTTAAAGATAAGGGGAAAGAGATAAAGCCCAAAACAGCCACTGTGAAAGAAAGCAACATGGCTATGGGAATGAACTCTAAGATCAAGACATTGCTAACCAGGGCGCTGGGAGAGAAAAAGCCGAAGGTGGTGATAATAATGGGCAAAACCGCTATCTGAGCAGAGGCGGTCTGTAGGGCATTTTTCTTCCAGGCCAGGAAGCCTTCTTCGTATACCTTTAACTTCTCTCTCAGCAAAGGATAGATGTAGACTATACCCAAAAGGGCTGCAAAAGAGAGCTGGAAGCCAACATCTTCCTTGATTACTAGAGGATTTATAAAAACCATCACCAAAGCGGTGAGGGTAATGGCATTGCGAAAACTATAAGGTCGGTTTTGATGCTCTGCCAGAAGCAAAATCAAGCCCATAATCCCAGCCCGCACCACCGAGGGCTCAGCCCCCGTCATCACCACAAATCCAGGAATAACCGCCAAGCTCAAATAGAAGGCAACTTTTCTGTTCCACAGATAGCTAAAGGTGGCCGATAGGACTAAGGCCAAAATAGCAATGTTATATCCGGAAAGCGCCACGATATGGGTAGTGCCGCTTAATCTCATAGCCTCCTCAAACTCTTTGGTAAACTCGGCTCTTTCCCCAAGCAAAATGCCCGAGGCTAGGGCAGCGTGCTTGGGAGGCAAGACGGCCCTTAGCTTATCCACCAACTTGCCCTTGAATCCGATGAGGTAACTCTTAATAGACGACCCCTGATCTCTTTCTATAATCTCTATCTTGGGAAAAGAGGCGATATATCTTCCCCACGAGGCAAGCTCCACTTCTCCGGTGAAGGCAATCTTGTCCCCGTATCGATAGCGCCCCTCCAAGGAGGTATAGACAAGAACCCTTCCCCGATGAGGTTTCTCTAACTCAACCTCCAATTCGGTGTAGTTGATGCCCTCCTCCGGCTCAGCCACTACCAACCCCTGCAAAGTTGCCTGCTCCTCCAAAGGAAAAACTGCTTTATTTAAAACTTGATATAAATGTCCGTAGAAAACCCCCAAGAAACAAACCAACGTCAAGAGTAAAGATGTCTTGGTCTTTAGAGAAAAGAAGAAGCGAGCCAACAAAAAGGCGCCTATAAGCGCCAAGTAGATCCCTATCTCAAATCCAACCGCTCCAGCCCCGATGATAAAAAACAGAGCCAAGTAAAATGCTTTATCGTGCAGTGGCATTTGCTCCGATCTTCTAAAGTATTACCCCTCCGCCAAGGAGGTGTCCCTTCCGGTTGTACAAAACAGCACTCTGCCCAGGCGCTACGAACCGCACCGGCTCTTTAAAAACTAATCTGCATCCCTCCCCCACCTTCTCAAAACTCGCCTCCGCTAAAGGTTGCCTGTATCTAACGCGGGCGTAGACCTTCTTTGGCAAGTCGCTCGTATTTAACAAAACTCCGCCCAAGTTGACTTCTCTTTGTTCCAACGCTTCATCTTTTCCCCGAGCCAGCACAACCGTATTGGCCCCCACATCCTTATGGGCAACATAATGGGGTTCATTCAAAGCCACGCCCAGTCCGTGCCTTTGGCCAATGGTATAAAGATGGGCTCCCTGGTGAACTCCCACAACCTCGCCTCGGGTATTTAAAACTTCCCCTTGTTTGTCTTTCAAGTACTCTCTGAGAAAATCCTGCAAGGAGACCTTTCCCACAAAACAAATCCCCTGAGAGTCTTTCTTGTCAGCCACGTGCAGTTTTACTTTTTTGGCAATTGCCCTCACCTCGCTTTTTAACAG
>JAXMKI010000037.1:0-9753 GCA_034374545.1 Patescibacteria group bacterium
ACGGTATTCAAAATCAAAATGAGGAGGGAATAGACTGCGGAGGAGAGTGCGAGGCCTGCGGGCTCAGGGGCTTGGAAGTGGGGGTGGGAACGGTTGAGGCGCTCGCGGTAGTCAATCGCACCACCCTCGCAGTGCCAGTCCAAAATCCCAGTGCCAACTTCGGGCTAAATCAGGTGGAGTACTCCTTCAAGGTTTTAGATAGAGTAGGGCAGAGCCTAGCATCCACCGAAGGGAGCTTTTCTTTAATGCCTCTGGAGAAAAAATACATCGTAGAAAGCGGTTTGGATTTTGATAGAAGCGATTTGGGGGAAGTGATATTCGAGCTTGGGAAGACGGATTTTGTTCCCTTTGGAGAATTACCTCAGTACGATGTGCAAATTGGGAACGTCACCACTACCTTTCCTGGCGAGGAGGTGTGGGTATCGGGGAGTTTAATAAACGAAGAGAGCTTTGGCATACGAGAGATGAGGCTGGCCGCCGTTTTGTATACCGAGAGGGGGGCGTTAGTTAACGCCGGTAATACGTTGGTAAATAGCATTCCTGCTTTTGGCCGAAAAGATTTTATCATTAGACTTCCCCGAAGCGGTGTTTCTGTGGATCCCGGAAGGACGATGGTTTATACAACTATCATAGTGCGCTAGCGAGATGAGGAATCTTTTAACGAGTAAGCTGGACCCTAAGCTCTTGTTGAGCGCGGGGGTCTTGATATCAATGGGTCTTTTGGTGCTGGCCTCTTCGGGGGAGGATCTTTTCTCCAAACAGCTAATTTGGTTGGTACCGGCCATTTTGTTGATCGTGGGATTGCCGTTGCTCAACGTGAAGGCACTTCTTAGCTACCGGTGGGTTGTATATGGCTTTTACCTCTTTGTCCTGGCGCTCCTCGTAGTTACCTATTTTGTGGCCCCGACTATTGGCGGCGCCCGCAGCTGGATTACCCTGGGAGCCTTTCAAATTCAGCCCTCTGAATTTATGAAGGCGGCTTTAATAATCTTGCTCTCGGGGTTTTTTGCTGTGCGCCACGTAGCTATTGCCAGGCCCCGTGTTATTTTTTCCTCTCTCCTTTACGCAGCCTTGCCTTTCGTTTTGATTCTCACCCAGCCGGATTTGGGAACCGCTATCGTGCTCCTGGGAATTTGGTTTGGTTTTCTTCTAGTGTCGGGCATCAAAAAAAAACATCTCTTGATAGCACTTTTGATATTCGTAGCAGTGGGGGCCGTGGGGTGGAACTTTGCCTTGGCGGACTACCAAAAGGCCAGGATTACGGCTCTTTTTTCTCCCGAGGCTGACCCGTTGGGTATCAACTACAGCGTCATTCAATCCAAGGTGGCTATAGGATCGGGGGGATTTTTGGGTAAGGGCTTCGGGCAGGGGACGCAGGCCAAGCTCGGCTTTCTGCCGGCGGCCCATACCGACTTTGTCTTTTCCTCTTTCGTGGAAGAGTGGGGAATGCTCGGCGGAGTAATATTGATTCTGACATTTGCCTATTTGATATACCGTATTTTGCAACTGGGCATGGACTCCGGGAATAATCTGGCGCGCTTCATATCGCTGGGCACCGCCTTGATGCTTATGATCCATTTCGTGATTAACATAGGTTCGGCCACCGGCATGCTACCGGTGATTGGGGTGGGACTGCCACTGGTTAGCTACGGAGGCAGCAATCTATTAACAATCGCTTTGCTCCTGGGCGTTATCCAGGGTACGACCGATAGGAAAGTGAGGGGATAATGTCCAGAAACACCTTTGCCATAATTATCGGATTTTTGGTGCTCGCCTCGGGAGCTTTTGTCACTTGGCGTACGATTGTGCGTTTAACTCCCCCTCCAACTCCCAAGGCAACAGTAACTATCCCTGAGGGCTGGACAGTGGCCCAGGTTAACGACCTCCTTAAGAAAAAGGGGGTGCTTGTGGACAGAGAGCTTCCCTTGGTTCTGGAGGGATATCTTTTCCCCGATACTTATGAGTTCTTCCTGGGGTCGAGCGTGGATGTTGTCCAAAACAGATTTCTGGACAATCTACAAAATCAGCTGGGTGATCTGGGTCTTACCCTCGAGACCGAGCAGGCCAAGGAGATCCTCACCATGGCTTCTTTAATCCAGCTGGAGATCAAGCAGGCGGGGGAGATGCGCGTGGCTTCGGGCCTTTTGTGGAAGCGCATAGATGCGGGTATCCCCTTGCAGGTGGATGCCACCCTTTGCTACGTCAAAAGCCAGGCCGGCGAAGCGTGCTTGCCTCTCCGGGGGGCTGACAAAACCATAGAATCGCCCTATAATACCTACCTATACCAAGGATTGCCGCCCGGCCCGGTTGCCAATCCAGGCCTGGATGCCATCAAGGCGGCCACCGATCCGGCGCGCTCTCCTTATTGGTATTACCTATCAGACCCGAAGACCGGGAGGACCATATTTGCCAGGACCCTTGACGAACACAACCAAAATGTTATTAAATACCTAAGCGAATAGATTTGCCATAAACGAAAGCCGTGGATATCCGACGGCCTGTTGTTTTGACGCACTCATAATGCAGGGGAGCTCATATGCAAAAAAGTAAAACTTTTCAAAAAGAAGCCTTGCCGGTAAAAACATTTTCTTCTCACCCAGGCGCCCTCGTGGAGCAGCCTGATTTGCAGTTTATTCAAACCGAATCATATCAGTGGTTTATTGGAAAAGGTCTTAGGGAACTATTCAATGAGGTTTCTCCCATTACCGATTACTCTGGGAAAGAACTAGAGCTTCATTTCCTCGACTACCACCTGGACGAGCCCAAGCACTCTGAAGAAGAGGCTCGCTTCAAGGGCATTAACTTCGAGGCGCCTTTGAGGGTGAAGGTGAGGTTGGTGAACAACACGACGGGCAAAAAGAAGGAGCAGGAGATATACCTGGGAGATCTGCCCATCATGACCGAAAGGGGCACCTTTGTCATCAGCGGCCACGAGCGAGTGGTCATCTCCCAACTGGTGCGCTCCCCCGGAGTCTATTTCAAAGACAACATTTATAAAGGCAAGAAGCTTTTCGGCGCCAAGGTTATTCCCAACCGGGGAACCTGGTTGGAAATTGAGACCGATCCAGACGGTTCTATTGGAGTTAAAATCGATCGCCACCGCAAAGTGCCCGTCACCGCCCTTTTGAGGGTGTTCGGATTTGCCCAGGAAGAGCTGGTGAAGGTGTTTGGAGAAGAGATTGAGCCCACCCTTAAAAAAGACAGTGCGGAAGGGCTGGCAGATTCATACCTCGAACTGTACAAGCGCATCCGCCCCGGTGATCTGGCCACTCCGGAAGATGCGAAAAAGCTCATAGACTCCATGCTTTTCCAGGAAGAGCGCTACGACTTATCGGATGTGGGCAGGTTTAAGCTCAACAAGCGTCTAAGCTTGGAGGGCAAAGGGCCTCTCCTTACCAAAGGAGATATGGAAGCAATCATTAAAGAAACCTTCCGTCTCAACCAAGAAACCGATGTGGAAGCGGACGATATTGACCACCTAGAAAACCGCAGAGTACGGCCCATGGGAGAGTTTTTGAAAGATAGAATGAGGGTTGGTTTTGCCAGGATTAGGCGCATTGCCCAAGATCGCATGTCCACCACCGAACTGGACGAAGCCACCCCTACTTCTTTGATCAACCCAAGGCCGCTTAGCGCGGTAGTGAAAGAGTTCTTTGCTTCTTCCCAGATGTCTCAGTTCATGAACCAGGTAAACCCCTTAGACGCCGTTGAGCACAAGCGTATTTTAACTACCTTGGGGCCGGGAGGGCTGACGCGCGAGCGGGCTGGTATCGAGGTAAGAGACGTACACACTTCGTACTACGGCCGGATCTGCCCCATTCAGACACCCGAGGGAGCCAATATCGGTTTGGTTAATCGCCTGGCCAACTACGCCCGCCTCAACGAATTCGGCTTCCTTATAACGCCATACGCCAAAGTGGAGGGAGGCAAGCTAACTAAAGAGATCCATTGGTTGGACGCAGGCGAGGAGCGCCGCTTCAAGATAGCTTCCGCCAATGTCCGCTTTGATGACAAGGGTAACATCACGGACGAAGTGGTAGAGGCTCGCATCGGAGGAGAACCCGGTACTTGCAAGGCCAAGGAAGTGAATTTTGTAGAAGTGGCTCCGGAGCAGCTTGTTAGCGCAGCCACCGCCCTCATTCCATTTTTGGAGCACGATGACGCCAACAGGGCCCTCATGGCCTCAAACATGCAACGCCAGGCAGTGCCATCCATCAAGCCGGACGCTCCGTATGTCGGCACCGGTTTGGAAAATAAGGTGGCTCTTGACTCGGGGTATCTGGTCATCTCTAAAACGGCCGGAGAAGTGACTGATATTGATGGAGAAAAGATCGTGGTTAAAGATACTAACGGCAAGAAACACGCCTATCTTCTTGATAAGTTCAAGATGTCCAACCAAAACATGGCCCGGTCCCACAGGCCCCTAGTGAAGAAGGGGCAAAGGGTCAAAAAGGGTGAGATCCTGGCCGACGGCCAATCGACTGAGAATGGAACCCTGGCCCTGGGGCAGAACTTAGTGGTCACCTTTCTCTCCTGGGAGGGGGCTAACTTTGAAGACGCCATTATCCTCTCGGAGAGGGTGCAAAGAGAAGGGTTATACAGCTCTATTCATATTGAGGATTTCTACACCGATGTCCGCGATACCAAGCTTGGGCCGGAGCTTACCACCTGCGATATTCCTAATATTCCGGATGCCCAGCTGGCCAACCTGGATGAAGAGGGCATTATTCGGATCGGGGCCCAAGTGGAGGGCGGAGATATCTTGGTAGGAAAGATTTCCCCCAAAGGCGAGAGTGAACTTACCCCGGAAGAGCGCCTTTTGCGCGCCATCTTTGGCGAAAAAGCCAGAGACGTCAAAGATTCGTCTTTGGATCTGCCCCACGGCAAGAAGGGCAGGGTAGTGGGAATAAAGATATTCTCTCGCGACAAAGGTGACAAGCTCGACCCCGGCGTCATCTCTCGCATCCACGTCCAGGTGGCCACCATCAAGAATATTCAAGCGGGCGACAAGATGGCTGGACGCCACGGAAACAAGGGTGTCGTTTCTCAAATCAGGCCCATGGAGGACATGCCGTATCTTGAAGATGGCACGCCGGTCGACATCATCCTCAACCCCCTGGGCGTGGCCTCTCGCATGAACATAGGCCAGATTTTCGAGACCCACCTCGGCTGGGCAGCCATGAAACAAGGCTACCGGGCCCATACGCCAATCTTCTCCGGCGCTACCGAGGATGAGATCAAAGCAGAACTCAAAAGCGCTGGTTTGCCTGAAGACGGCCAAGTGGTCCTTTACGACGGGCGTACTGGCAGAGCCTTTGACCGCAAGGTGACGGTGGGAGTCATGTATGTGATGAAGCTTAACCACTTGGTGAGCGACAAGATCCACATGCGCTCCATCGGTCCTTATTCTTTGATTACCCAGCAACCTCTAGGTGGAAAAGCCCAGCAGGGCGGCCAAAGATTCGGTGAGATGGAAGTCTGGGCCTTGGAAGGATACGGGGCCGCCCATACGCTCCAGGAGATGTCCACAGTCAAGTCAGATGACGTTGTGGGGAGGTCTTCGGTGTATGAATCAATCATTAGAGGGGAACGCATCAAAAAGCCGAACATTCCCGCTGCTTTCAACGTGATGATCAACGAGTTGAAGGCCTTAGGTCTGTCAGTCGAGAGGGTACGGAAAGAAAACAAAGATGCCACAAAGTAACAGACAAGATTTCGACGGTCTCTTAATTAAGATAGCCTCCCCCGAGGATATTTTGTCATGGAGCTACGGCGAGGTGGTGAAGCCGGAGACCATAAACTACCGCACCCAGCGTCCGGAGAAGGAAGGCCTTTTTTCTGAGCGAATCTTTGGGCCCACTAAAGACTGGGAGTGTTACTGCGGCAAATACAGGAAAATTCGCTATAAGGGAGTGGTTTGTGACAAATGTGGGGTGGAGGTCACTCGCTCTATCGTACGCCGCGAGCGCATGGGCCACATCGCCTTGGCTGCTCCGGTGATGCACACCTGGTTTTTACGCAGCACCCCTTCAAGGATAGGGCTGCTACTTGATGAATCAGTCCAAAAGATTGAGAAAGTAGTCTATTACGCCGCCTATATCGTAACTGGTGTTGACGCGGACAAACGCAAAGTCGCCATGGATGATATTAGTAAAGAGTTCAAGGTTAAAGAAGAAGCCGGTGAGCTCACGCGCACCGAGCTGAAGACCGCCGTCAACGAAGCCAGGGACTTCCTTGCCTCTTTGAGGCCGGGCCGGGTTTTGGGCGAGCAGGAATTCCTTCAATTCGGTAGGCGGTTCAGCCACGTCTTCAGTGTCAGCGCCGGAGGGGAGGGCGTCAGGAGAGTTCTGGAGGACATTGATCTGGTTAAAGAGGCCAAAGTCATCGAGAAGGAACTCGAAGAGACTAAGGATGCTACGCGCACCAAAAAGCTTCTCAGGCGTTTGAAACTGGTAAGGGCCATGCATTTGAGCGGCATCCGCCCCGAGTGGATGGTCATGACTGTATTGCCCATAATCCCTCCGGATCTAAGGCCCATGGTGGCTCTCGATGGAGGAAGGTACGCAACTTCAGACCTCAACGATTTGTATCGCAGGGTCATCAACCGCAATAACCGCCTCAAGAAATTGATGGAGTTGGGTGCACCTGATGTCATTATGATAAACGAGAAGCGCATGCTCCAGGAGGCAGTTGACGCCCTAATCGACAACTCCCGCTCTTCTGCCCGCCAGAGTTCCGGAGGCAAAAGGCCTCTTAGGTCCCTATCGGACATGCTAAAGGGCAAGCAGGGGCGATTTCGACAAAACCTTTTGGGCAAGCGCGTAGACTACTCGGGCCGCAGCGTTATCGTAGTGGGCCCCCATTTGGCTTTGGATGAGTGCGGCATTCCCAAGATTATGGCCCTTGAGCTTTTCCGCCCCTTTGTAATCGAGAAGATCCTCAAGCGGGGATTGGCTCACAACATCAAGATGTCCAACCGTCTCATAGAACAGGCTCCCCCGGAAGTGTGGGAAATCCTGGAAGAGGTAATCGCCGACAAGAAGGTGCTCCTCAACCGCGCCCCCACTTTGCACAGGCTTTCCATTCAGGCCTTTAGGCCAATTCTAATAGAGGACTTGGCTATCCAGATCCCACCTATGGTTTGTGCAGCCTTTAACGCCGATTTCGACGGAGACCAGATGGCCGTGCATGTGCCCCTCTCCGATGAGGCTCAGATCGAGTCTTCTATTTTGATGCTCTCCAGCTTGAATTTACTCAAGCCCGCCTCGGGAGATGCTATCACCGTTCCCACCCAAGATATCGTCCTCGGTTGTTATTATCTAACCAAAGAAGTTGGGGGAACCAAGGGAGAGGGCAAGAACTTCTCCGACGAGCAAGAGCTAAAACTCGCCTTCGATAATGACGAGGTGGCGGTTAACGCCCTGGTTAAGGTAAGAACCAGCAAGGGCAATTTTGAAACGACTTGCGGCAGGGTCTTATTCAACGAAGTGTTGCCTGAGGACTTTGTCTTCCTCAACGAAGCTTTGACCAAAAAGATCCTTGAGGGTTTAGTGGGCAAGCTGATCAACCGCTACGGCTCCATTTCCACCAAGGAGATCCTGGATCGCATTAAGGAAGTCGGTTTCAGATTCGCTACCGACTCCGGCGTGACCTGGGGCATGGCAGACCTTATTGTCCCTCCGGAAAAAGAAGAGATCGTTAAGGCGGCTGAAGAGAAGGTGGCTGAGATTTACAAACACTACCGAGACGGGCTGCTCTCACTGGAAGAGCGTCGCATGAGGATTATTGACGTTTGGACGGATGTTTTTGTGAAAATCAGGGAATTGGTGCCCAAGGTGCTACCGGAGCACGGATCGGTGCGCACTATTGTCGACTCGGGGGCAAGGGGTACCTGGAATCCCATCAACCAGATGTCGGGCATCAAGGGCGTGGTGCGCAACCCCAAGGGCGAAGATATTGAGTTGCCCATCCGCACTTCCTTGAAGGAGGGCCACAACTCTTTGGAGTATTTCATCTCAACCCACGGTTCAAGGAAGGGGTTGGCTGACACGGCCCTCAAGACCGCCGAGGCGGGCTATTTGACCAGGCGTTTGATAGATGTGGCCCAGGATATGGTGGTGCGTGAGGATGATTGCCACACTACCCGGGGAGTAACGGTCTACCGTGACACTGGGCAAGACTTTGATTACAAATTCGGCTATCGAGTATTCTCCAGAGTGGCTCTGGAGGATATTAAGGACGGCCGCAAGGTCATTGCCAAGGCGGGAGATCTGATTGACCGCGAAGAAGCGGAAGCCATTGAGAATTCTCTGATCAAAGAAGTTGAAGTGAGGAGTCCGATGACGTGCAACACCCTCTACGGGATCTGCGCCAAGTGTTACGGCATGGATCTGGGGACCAGCGAGCTGGTGAAGGTGGGAGAGGCTGTCGGTATCGTGGCTGCTCAATCCATCGGTGAGCTTGGAACCCAGTTGACGTTGCGTACCTTCCACGCTGGAGGTGTAGCAGGAGAAGATATTACAACTGGCTTGCCGAGGGTTGACGAGCTTTTTGAAGCAAGGAGCCCCAAATGGAAGGCCGTTGTCTCCAAAGTTGATGGCAAGGTGGAGAAGATCGAAAAGGTTGAAAGTGGAGCCGTCATTCACGTTCACAAAAAGGCTGAGGGAACCCGCAAGGGCCGTACTTTTGAATACCTGGTAGCGGGCTCCAGGAAGATTTTAGTTAATGAAGGGGATAGTGTTGAGGCTGGGGATGCGCTTTGTGAAGGGAACCTGGATCCCAAAGAGCTACTTAAATACAAGGATAAGGAGGTTGCTCACAGATACATAGTCAAAGAAGTGCAAAAGATTTACTCTTCCGAGGGCGCCACCGTCCACGACAAGCACATGGACTTGATCGTCAAGCAGATGTTAAGCAGGGTCAAGATTACTGACTCCGGGGATACCACTTTCGCCGTGGGTGAGGTAGTGGACAAGTCCAAGCTCAAAGAGGCTAACAAGAGATTCTATGGAACCAAAAAGGAATCTGCCAAAGGGGAAGAACTCCTACTTGGCATTACCAGATCCGCTCTCTCCGCAGACGGTTGGCTGGCTCCAGCCTCCTTCCAGGAGACCGCTAGGGTCTTGATCAAAGCCTCCAGCGAAGGTCGCGTTGACTACCTCAGGGGTCTTAAGGAGAACGTCATTATCGGGCGCCTGGTTCCCGTAGGAACGGCCATTCGAGGGGATTTGGGAGTTGATGAGGGAGAAGAAGAGATGGCGGGAGAAGTCGGAATAGCCGCCACTCCAGGTGGCGCCTAGTTGAAAAACAGGCCAAGCCGGGTATGATTTAGATCCAATAACAAATGGAACAAACAGACAAAAAAACATACGAGATCTCCTTTTTGGCAAAAGGAGAAGAAGCCGTAGGGGCTGTCATTGGGTACCTCAAGGAGGCGGGTGCTGAAATTACCAGCGAACAACAAATTGAACAAATTGAGCTCGCCTACCCCATCAACAAACACAACAACGCCCACTTCGGTTGCGTCCACTTCGAGCTCGACCCTGGGGATATAGACGCCATTAAAGACGCGCTCAAGTTCGAAGACAATATCCTAAGATATCTGATCATAACCCCTCCTATCGCCAGAGAAGAAGCGCCCCAGCCCAGAAGGGGAAGAGCAGAAGGACAGGAGTTCTCTCTTGAGAGGCGCCCTGTTACTCCGCCGGAGGGAGGAACCATCTCCAATGAGGATTTAGAGGCAAAGCTGGAGGA
>JAXMKI010000038.1:0-2639 GCA_034374545.1 Patescibacteria group bacterium
GTCCCTGGTGTCCTCCCGGAGCTGTTTGATAAATTGGTGGGCAATTACCAAATCAAGCCGATATTTGCGGGCCTCGGACAATATTGTGCCGATACTATCTGTAGTAAAGTTCTGAAACTCGTCCATGTATAGGAAGAAGTCATTGCGCTCGTCCCCAGCCATATCTTCTCTCGAGAGGGCCGCCATCAAAAGCTTTCCAACGATTACTAACCCAATAAGGCTGGTGTTCACTTCTCCCAACTTCCCCTTGGAGAGATTAACCAGAATAATCTTCCTTTGATCCATAGCCTCCCGGAAATTAATGGTGCTTTGCTTTTGAGAAACTATGGGTCTTATAAACTCATCCGCTACGAAGCCGTTGATCTTGGAAGTTATATAGGGCGCAATGTTCGACAAAGACGCCTCCCCTTTGACCTGCTCGGCCTCTTTCTCCCAGAAGTCTTTCACAGTCTGATTGGTCTCGCGGGAAAGCTTGTCTCTACGATACTCCTTGTCTGTAAGAACACGGTTTATATCCGGCAAGGTGGGCATCTCGTAGGCCGCATCATCCAGCAAAAGAAGCGTCGCGTTCCTGAAATACTGATCAAAGACTGGCCCCATGGTATCGGCCAGGAAAAGCTTTCTAAAGATTGCCAGCAACTCATTAACCACCAAAGTCTTTTGCTCCGGCTTTTGCAGATCGAACTCCAACATATTGAGCCCAAAGGGGCGGGAAACATCCCCGGGGTCAAACCAAACAATATCCTGCTGACGCTCTGGGGGGACAACGGTCAGTGCCCACTGAGCCAGCTCTCCATGAGGGTCCATCACGGCCAGCCCCTCCCCCGCGAGGATGTCTTGCTTGATCATATTCTTGAGCATAGTGGTCTTTCCGGTACCGGTCTGACCAATGACGTAGGTGTGACGCCTGCGATCGTCCTTGCCGATGCGCACCAACTCTCTTTGTCCCCTGTATGAGGTTTCTCCGATAACCACTCCCTCTTTAGGAAGATTGGCGGGAGGCTCAGCCGCCTTGTGGCGCAATACCTTGAGGCTGGGGACCCCCGTTTGAGAGAGCCGGAGATGATAGAAGCTGGCCAATTCTTCGGTTGAGAGCAAAGTTCCTCCCTTTTTGCCGGGTAAACGGAAGACATAGTTAAAGACGAACTTGCGCACCTTGCGCGTGGATATCTTGCGGGAGCGCAAGTGGTTGCCCTCAGGATTATCAAACTGATTAAAGGCCGCCTCAAGCTCTGTGAGTATTTGATCAGCCCTGGCTTGAGACGGACCGGAAGTTATAACCCGTATATCCACGCCGAAGTGGTGTTTGCCTATCTTGTTCTTAATTAGTTCGGCGATATGTTCATCGGCCTGCTGTCTTGATGATTTCTGTTCCTTCTCCTCCCTTCGCTCCTTGGCCTTGGGTGAGAGGGTCTCTTCCACTTCCCTGGTGCTCTTGCGCTTGACCCTTTTCACAGCCGCGTCGAAAGTATGCCCCTCACGCATCTCTTTCAATACTTTGCGGGCCTGGGACCGCTGGCTGCCAAACTCGTGGGGCTTAACCACTAATTGAATAGTAACTCCTTCGTCATCCTCGGCGATGCCGCTCATAGCCGTCACCAAAGAGGACATGGGGTCAATCTCCAAAGATTTGTATGTCATCAAAGGCAAAAGGCTAGAACCCGTGGAGTGAATCTCGCTCCCCGAGACGAAGCTACCCTCAGTAAAGATGCTATAGTCGGCTGTTCTCTCCACCTCGGCGTGGGGGAAGAAGCTATGAAGCTGCTTTTCGAAGGCGGTTTCATAGACGCGGGGGACGGCGATGTAGCTGGAGATCTCTTTGCTCCCCCGCCCCACGGCCATCTCCAGGGTGATATAAGGCTGGCCGTAGAGGATGGCTTTTAGCCCGCCCGCTTTCAAGCCGGCAAAATACCCTAGGAGCTGCTCCATGGGAGCTACCAGCTGCTCAAGTTGCTCTTTGGGAGTTTTGCCCTCCTCGACTTCAGCTACGGGTACCATAACGGAATAGAGGGTGAGGTTGAGGGCTCGGGTTATAAGGCCCTTCCCTTGAGCCTTTCTTATGAAAACGAAAACCAGCAATATGATTGTTAGGAACCCGAGGGCGGCCAAGATGTATAGATTCATTTATCCAGGGCCTTTAACTTGCCTTCGCTGACAAAGCGGTCGTAAAGCTCTCCCACCACCGCGTCGTGAAAAGCATCCACGACCATGGAATCACCACTCTTTCGAGCCTCATCAATCGCGCTGTCTAGGTCTTTAGTTACTGCCCTTTGAACAAGTTCTTCTACCTTTGCCTGAATCTCGGGAGGCAAATCGCTTACATCCGAAGTTAAGGAAGTGGCTGGGTGTATTTGACCCTTGCCCAGGCGCTCTCCTACCACCTGGTGGAGGGTTTGCTTGTGCAAATCCTCTCCGGCAGTTTCTGTGGGGATAGATTCCACTCTTTGCCTAACCTCGGCGTGAAGACCTTCAAGTTGGCTGGCTAGCTGTTCGGGTGTCTTTTGATCCATGTCCTTAAAGTTTACTATATTCTAGGGCTTTATACATTTATATATCTGTGTGCTACAGGACGCTGTTCACTGTCTAAATTGCCCTGAACATTGACAAGTTCGCCATTTCCCAGTACGATTGCCCAGGTT
>JAXMKI010000039.1:0-7018 GCA_034374545.1 Patescibacteria group bacterium
TCTCTTAATGAGGTCATAGTCCACGGCCTGCCCAGAGCCTATGAACTCAAGGAGGGGGATCTTTTGAAGCTGGATCTGGGTGTGGATTGGAAGGGCGGCATTAGCGACGCCGCTTTGACGGTCCCCGTGGGGAAGATTTCCAAAGAAGACGCTCACCTGGTAGAGCTGACCAAAGAGGCCATAACCAAAGGCATAGCTCAGGCAAGACCCGGCCATACCACCGGGGATATAGGTCACGCCATCGAAAGCACCGTTACTAAAGGCGGAGGGCACATAGTGGATGGACTAAGCGGACACGGAGTGGGAAACTCTTTGCACGAAGAGCCCTCAATCTTCAACTACGGCATCCCAGGAGAGGGAGTTCCTCTAAAGCCCGGCATGGTGATAGCCATTGAGCCCATGGTCTCTCTTTCAACTAGCAAGGTGGACCAACTGGATGACGACAGCTACGCCACGGCTGACGGAAGCAACTCAGCTCACTTCGAACATACCGTTTTGATAACCAAGCAGGGGAATGAGGTTTTGACTAAATAATGATCTTCTTGAGAAAGATTCCTTGGGGAGTAGAGAACTGGACTGAGTTTGAGCCGGGGGCGTAAGAGAATGCGTATACTTCAATACCTAGGGTTACTTGATTCAAAGAGAGAGCTTCGCTTACTTCGGTAAAGATTAATTTGCCTCCCGAGAGTACCAACAGATGGGCACTGTCTTTGAACCAAGCAAACTCCTGGATTGATGAAGGCAGTTCAACTTGGGCAGTTGATTCTTCGGTGAAGCCATAGATTAGCATCGGGCCGCTAACACTCTCCATCGCTACGTATTCCCCGTTGGGAGCTAGGGAGAAATCGACAACTGCCTTGGCCAAGACTTCCGGTTCCCGGTTGCCTGAGAAAAGGAGGAGTCTTCCTGAGCCGTCGAGTATTAGCCAGCCCTTGGAGGTATTTTGGATTTTCCCTACCTCATCTGGGTCTATGACTCCCAGATCAACGGCTAGATTGTTGGTCCGGAGCGGAAGATTGAAAAGCCTGATAGTAGATTCCTCCATCCACGCCACACCGTTTGAGCCCTGGATATAAAAGTCGCTTGTCCCCAGGGCGATTTGCTCGATAGTAAGGCGTTCAGTATCGAGCAGGTAGATAGCCCTTTCGGTGGAAACCACAAAGCGCCGGTCGCTGTATGGATAGGGAAGGATCTTTTTGATATCAATCGCTCCCGGCAGGCCCAGAATATCCCGCTTGAGATTGTTGAAGGTCAGAGTGAGGTTGAGGTTTTCATCTGTCTCAAAGGCGTTGGCCAGGTAGTAGTTGCCGGTGGCGGTGCTTCGGGTCAACAAGCTCCCACTCTCGGTCAGGGTTATTATCTCATGGCCCAGGACGGTCGTGCCGTTAAGAGATACTCCTCCGCCCGTCTCCAGGGCCAGGTGTCTGCCGGCGGCGACCATAGCTCTGGCGGCCATGCTGGCGGTTGGCAACGCCTCTTCATCGGGAACTAAGACGATGGCGTCAAAGACGCTGACCGCGCCCGATTTGACCGGGATCTCTTTTTGCCAGAGGGAGTAACCCTCCAGTTGGACTTGGACCGGATAGGTATCGGGCGCCAGGTTGTCTATAAGAGTGCCTCTTTGGAATAGACCGGTTTGGTTTTTGATACTTTTTTCCTCGAGAGTAATGGTGACTTTGGCGGGGGTGGAGCTTAGATATATCCCTCCCGTAGCTTCAAACTGAAGGGTCCTCCAGTCCAGATGGTAGCCTCGGGAGTTAAGTACCAAAAAGGAGCCCAGCAGCAAGAAAAGGATGATGGAAGAATAGAAGAGAAGTCGTCTGGTCTTAATTGACATCAATCCATATAATAGAGAAGGTGAAATTCGTTGTAAACGGAGGGAAAAAACTGGAGGGGGAGATTAAGGTAGGCGGTTCTAAAAACGCTGCTACTCCTATTCTAGTAGCTACCCTCCTAACCTCAAGGCCCTGTGTCATCAGCAACATCCCTTTGATCCGGGATGCTTTGACTGTTATCGAAATTCTGGAGAGGATCGGTTCCAAAGTTGAGTGGTTGGGTGAGCGAACGGTGAGGATAACCAATAAGAATATAGATCCGACCAATCTCCCCAAGGACCTGGTGCGCCAGCTACGCTCTTCTATCTTGCTGGTCGGTCCTATCTTGGCCCGTTTTGGCAAAATTAAGATCCACACCCCCGGCGGTTGCCACATAGGGGTGCGCCCCATGGATGCCCATTTCGATGCCTTTAAAGAATTGGGTTTCAGGGTCAGCTACAACGAAGCCAAAGACATATATTCCCTCAGTAAAAGCGGAAAAGGTGTTTCGGGGGTAACGCTCAAAGAGTTTAGCGTCACTGCCACTGAGAATCTTTTAATGTACGGGGCTCTCAAAGCTCCTTTGAAGATAGATATCGCCGCTGCCGAACCGCACGTGCAGGATCTGGGGAAATTCCTCATCTCCTTGGGGGCGCGCATCGAAGGCTTGGGCACCCACAGCCTTAAGATCAAGCAAAAGATCAAAAGCACCGGGGGAGAGGTCAAGCACAAGGTGGTCAACGATTACATAGAAGCGGGCACCTTCTTGGTGTTGGGGGCCGTTACCAAAAGCGATATAACCGTCAGCGGCGTTCCGGTGAATGATCTCGCTTTGCCTTTGCAAAAGCTCAAAGAGTTCGGGGTGGTGATGGATATCAAGGGGGATAAAGTTAAGGTCAAGGGTTCCAAGTCCGAGTTAGTTGCTGTGGGCAAGGTCAAAACAGAACCGTATCCCGGCTTCCCTTCTGATTTGCAGGCTCCTTTTGCCATTTTGGCCACCCAAGCCAAAGGAGAGACGTTGTTCTTTGAATCCATGTACGAAGGACGCTTAAAATATCTCTACGAACTTGATAAGATGGGGGCGGCTATCGATATCCTTGACTCCCACCGAGCTCGCATTAAAGGTCCCAAGCAGCTGCACGGGAAAAACGTGGAGAGCATTGACTTGAGGGCCGGGGTGACGCTCGTTATGGCCGCCTTGGTGGCCAAGGGAGAGAGTACTCTTCACCAGGTGGAGCAGATCGATAGGGGATACGAACACATAGAAGAGCGTCTTAGTAAACTAAAGGCAGATATTAAAAGAGTTTTCTAAATGTTTACCAGCAAAATAGGTATAGACTTGGGTACCACCAATACGGTGGTTTTTGTGCCGGGCAAAGGATTCGTCATTAACGAACCGACTATCGTGGCCTTGAACACACCCGATAACTCAGTTTTGGCCGTTGGCAAAGAAGCCAAGGAGATGATCGGCAAGACGCCGGGGGATATCAAAGCCTATCGCCCCTTGAAAGACGGAGTAGTAGCTGACTATTACATCACCCGGGCCATGCTCAAGTATTTCATCACCAAAGCTGTCGGTCAGATGAATATAGTGCGCCCCGATGTCATCATCTCGGTCCCGGCCGGCATCACGGCCACCGAGCGCAGGGCGGTTGAAAATGCAGCCGTTGAAGCGGGAGCCAAAAGAGCCTATCTTGTCCGGGAACCTCTCCTGGCGGCGCTCGGAGCCGGCATCACTATCAACTCTTCTTCGGGCAATATGATCGTCAACATTGGAGGCGGTACGGCTGAGGTGGCTGTTATGTCTTTAGGGGGCATCGTGGCCTTCTCCTCCCTTAGGGTGGCGGGCAACAAGATGGACGAATCTTTGATAGACTACGTCAAAAAGACCTACTCGGTTTCTATCGGCGAACAGACCGCGGAAGCGGCCAAGATCGCTATCGGCTCCGCCGTGCCCTTAAAGAGCAAATTGGAGTTCCAGTTGCGGGGCAGGGATCTGGTGTCAGGACTGCCCAAAGATCTAATCATCACCTCCAACGAGATAGCGGAGGCCATCAACCCTCTGCTGATGGATATCGCCTCTTCCGTTCAGTCCGTCTTCAACGAGACCCCGCCGGAGTTGGTGGCCGATGTGATGGAAAAAGGCATTATTCTCTCCGGGGGAAGCGCGGGCCTTCGCAATATCGACGAGTTCTTCAAGCGTCTCCTGGGGGTGCCCGCATACGTAGCAGAGGATTCTATCTTGTGCGTGGCCAAAGGAACCGGGATCGTGCTCGACCACCTCGACATATACAAACGCACCCTCCTTAGCAAAAAATAACCCTTATGCTCATAGGTCATAAGGACAAAGAAAAGATATTCAAAGAGCTCTTTAGGAAGGATTCTCTTTCGCACGGGTATCTTTTCTTTGGAGAAGAGCAAATCGGCAAGAAAACCTTTGCCCTGGCTCTGGCCAACTTCATAGAAAAGGGGGAGTTTAACGAACCCTTAGAGGTGCTTAGCGAATCGAGGTTAGTGGCTCCAGTTGAGGGCAGTATTGGCATAGATGAAATGAGGGATGCCAAGCGATTCCTCTTTCAAAAGCCGGCCCTTTCTTCCAAGAGGATATTAATCGTGGACGATTCCCACAAACTAACCACCGACGCCCAGAGTGCCATCTTGAAACTGACTGAAGAGCCACCCCCAAGCGGCTTGGTGATCTTGATCTCTCCCACCCTTGATTCACTGCTTCCAACATTGGGTTCGCGCTTGCAAAGAGTCTATTTCCCCAGGGTGAGCACCAAAGAGATCGAAGGGCTGTTAAAGGAGAAGACTGATCTGGGAATGGGGGAAGTTAGCCGCATTGCCGGGCTGGCTCTGGGAAGACCCGGAAGAGCCATCTCTCTCTTGGAAGACCCTCTTTTCAAGAGATTTGAGAAGATGGCCAAAGCCTTCGTCAAAAACCGTAGCGGCCGGGGAGAAACGCTGCGTTCTTTGATGAAAGAAAACGATGAGACCGAAGGCCTGGATTTGATAGATGTCTTTGTCAGCCATATTATGGCAGAATTAGCCACTGAGCCTTTAAGGTATAAAGAAACTTTGAGGGCATTGTGTGATCGGTATAGCAAGATGTCCGATTTTTCTACGAATCGCAGGCTTCAGTTAGAAACAGCATTATGGAACTTATAGAAAAAACCGGAGGGGAGTTCGACTCTTTAATAGAGGAGTTTAGAGGCGATCTCTCGAGTGTGAGAACCAATCGCCCCACTCCCAAACTGATTGAAGATATTCCCGTCAGCTACCTCGACCAAAAGATGTTAGTTAAACAGCTCGGCTCCATTGGTATAGAGCCTCCCCGCGATTTGGTGGTCAACGTCTGGGATCAAAATGCGGTGGCTTCCATAGCCAAAGGCATCAGGGAAGCTGACTTGGGAGTTGGCGTATCTGAGCAGGGAAAGACTGTCCGGGTGACTTTGCCCGACCTGACGGAAGAGAGGAAAGAAGAGCTGGTAAAGGTGGTCAAAGGCATGGCGGAGGAGATAAGGATCAAGATGCGCCGCTTGAGAGACGAAGCTCAAAAAGAAGTCAAAGAGGATAAAGATGAGGACGCTGTCTTTAAAGGAAAGGAAAGGCTGCAGGGGCTGGTAGACAAGTTCAACCAACAAATCGATGAGTTGGTAGATAGAAAGACTAAAGAGGTTTTGGAATAATATGTTTGCTCTAGCCACCCTAGCTCTACTGGTCCTTTTGATCCTCGCGCACGAGTTTGGGCACTTTTTGGCAGCTAAGCTTTTGGGGATTCGGGTAGATGAGTTTGGGGTGGGCTTCCCGCCGCGTCTGGTTTCCAAGAAGTGGGGGGAGACTACATACTCCCTGAATTTGCTGCCCTTCGGGGGGTTCGTTAAGATTTTCGGCGAGAGTGGAGAGGTCGCGGGGAAAAACGCCAAGCGCAGCTTTGCCGGTCAAGCTTTTTGGAAAAAGTCAGTTGTTATCCTCTCCGGAGTGTTGATGAACTTTTTGGTAGGGTGGATCGCCCTGAGCGCCGTTTTTGCCATCGGCAGTGAGCCTGGGATATTGATAGAGCAAGTAGCGCCGGGCAGCCCCGCTGATGAGGCTGGTTTTGAGGCCGGTGAGCTGATTACGGGCTTTGGTTCATCCGAAGAGTTTATCCAATACATTGACGAACACCGGGGTGAGACTATTATCCTGAACGACAAAGAAGTCACTCCCCGAACAGAGGTGCCTCAAAATGAAGGAGCGTTGGGCATAGGCTTCGTCTTTAACGAAGGTCTTAAGCTTGGATTTTTTGAAAGTCTCGGCAGGGGGTTTGTCACAGCGGCGCAGATACTGGGGGCCATCTTTGTGGCCTTGGGTGGTTTCCTTTGGGGAGTGTTAACGGGCAACTTTGATGTTCTGGGACAGGTGAGCGGTCCAGTGGGTGTTTTTGTGGTAGTCAAAGAAGCGACTGAGTTGGGGCTCGTATACCTCGTTCAGCTCCTGGGGCTAATCTCCCTCAACCTGGCCGTCTTGAATACCATCCCTTTTCCCGCCCTGGATGGGGGGCGCTTTCTCTTTACCGCCCTCCAAAAGGTGTTTGGCAAGAAAATCTTCAACAAAAAGCTGGAAATGGTGGTGAATATCGCTGGGTTCGTCTTTTTGATAACACTCATGATACTGGTGACGATTAAGGATATAATAAGTCTGTAATGCGACAGTCCGCCCTATATACCAAAACCAGCAAGAGGGCGCCCTCTGACGAGGTCTCCCGGAACGCCATTTTATTAATCAAAGCCGGCTTTATCCACAAAGAAATGGCCGGAGTCTATGCCTATCTCCCCCTGGGCTTGAGGGTGACCGAAAATATCCAAAACATAATCCGTGAAGAGATGAATGCCATCGGCGGGCAGGAAATTTTGCTACCATCTTTGCAAAGCCCCGAGCTTTGGAAAAAAAATGACCGTTGGGACGACCCAAGGTTGATATTTGGTTCAAGGACAAGGAGGGCAAGATGGGTTTTGCTTGGTCGCACGAGGAACCCATGATCGAGATGGCCAGCCATCACTTGGAGTCATACAAAGACCTGCCGGTTTATGTCTATCAGTTCCAGACCAAGTTCCGCAACGAAGCCAGGGCCAAAAGCGGCCTTCTGCGGACCAGAGAATTCACTATGAAGGACCTTTACTCCTTCACCGCCAGCCAGAAAGACCTGGATGCCTTCTATGAAG
>JAXMKI010000040.1:0-11644 GCA_034374545.1 Patescibacteria group bacterium
TTCACAAAAGATCATCGGAATGGGAGGCCCCCAATAGCGCTGACGGGAGATTAACCAGTCTCGAAGGTGATAGTGGGTGGTCTTTTTACCCTCAATCTTGTTGGCAATCTTTATGGGGTCTATCAACTTAGCCTTCACCACCGGCAACTTATATCTTTTAGCAAACTCCTTGTCTCTTTCATCATATGCCGGAACTGCCATGATGGCGCCCGTACCATATGACATGATTATGTAATCTGATAGCCAAACGGGAATCTCCTTGCCGGTGACTGGATTAAGGGCCTTGATCCCCTTCAATTCAACCCCAACTTTAACTCTCCCCTCGGCTAGGCGATCGTTTTCAGTCTTAGTCTTGCTCTTTTTGACGTAGCTTTTAACTGCTCTTTTGTTCACAAGCTTTTCCATAAACCTCTCAACTAAGGGGTGCTCTGGAGCCAATACCATATAAGTCGCCCCGAGGATCGTATCGGCCCGGGTGGTAAAGACCTCGATCTTTTCTTTGGAGCCGACAATGGGGAACTTCAGCATCCACCCTTCACTCTTGCCTATCCAGTTTCTCTGGGCAGTTTTGATGTGTCGCGGCCAGTCAATCTTATCCAGGTTGCCAAGGAGTTTCTCGGCATACTTGGTAATTTCGAAGAACCACTGCTCCAGCTCTTTCTTGGTAACCTGAGTTCCGCACCGTTCGCATTCACCGTTAATCACCTGCTCATCGGCCAAGACCGTCTTACAAGACGGACACCAGTTCACGCTGGCTTTCTTGCGATAGGCTAATCCCGCCTTCCACATCTGGATAAAGATCCATTGAGTCCATTTGTAGTATTCGACGTCATAAGTCTCCAAATGTTTTTCCCAGGCAAACCCGTTCCCCACCCCCCGAAGCTGGTCGTAGAACCTTTTCTCGGAAACTTTGGCTTGCTCCGCCGGGTGCTTGCCAACTTTGAGAGCATAATTTTCTGAGTGGATACCGAAACCGTCCAAGCCAATGGGCTCGAAAACGTCATACCCCTTCATCCTTTTGAGGCGGCCGTAGACATCGGAGCCTATAAAAGCATAGACATTGCCGACATGTAGACCCTCTGCCGAAGGGTACGGGAACATCATCAAGTTGTAGAAGGGGTTCTTGGCTTTTTTAAGGTCAAGCTCATAGAGGCCGCCTTCCAACCACTTTTTGGCCCACTTTTTCTCTATTTTAGCGAAAGGATACATATCTCTAGCTTAAGTCCAAAAGCTCAAAACTCAAATGTTTAATATCTCTCTGGCGTTTCGGGTGGTAATCGTCTCAACTTCTCCAACGGTCACTTCTAAGATCTCAGCTAGCCTTTCCGCGGTGTGAACAATGAAGCCGGGCTCATTCCTTTTGCCTCGGTGTGGAACAGGAGCAACGTAGGGCGCGTCCGTCTCGAGGACTATCCTGTCCAATCCGATGTATCTGATAACTTCATCGTAGTCGTGCGTAAAAGTGATGACACCACCGAAGGAGAAGGAGAAGCCTAAATCTATTAAAGCTCTTGCATCCTCCTTGGACCCAGCGAAGAAATGATTGATGCCGGGCCTATTGGAGAGCAAAGAACTCTTGTGCTTTTTCAAAAGCTCCACCAAATCCCCAAAAGCTTCCCGGCAATGGATCATCAAAGGTCTCTCCAACTTTTTGGCCAATTCAATCTGAGCCTCAAAAGCCTCGAATTGCTTTTCTTTACTCTCTTCGTCCAAGCGGTAGTAATCGAGGCCGCACTCGCCTATCGCCACCACTTGCTCGTTTTTCCCTAACTCTTTATAGAAATCGAAGTCGAACTCTTCCCCCTTGCTGGTGAAAGCCTCAGCTGCCTCTCCTCCGCCGAGCTCGTTAACGTCGTGATACGACTTGGTGGTATGGATCGGATGAAGACCAATGGTGGCGTAGACCCCTTTCTCATAAGCCTTGGCCGTCGTGACGGCGCTCCACGAAGTATCCTTCTGGGTCCCTACGTTCACCAACCAGATGTCTTCATCCAAGGCGCGCCGGATTACCTTCTCTTTGTCTTCGTAGGCGGCGAATTGAAGGTGCGTGTGGACATCAATCAGTCTAGGCATCTAGTCTGGGAAATAGATTCTCAACTTTTCTAACCTTCGCTATCTTGCCTTTCTTCATGGTGAAGACGGCCTTGATCTTGCCCGCCGCTTCCGGAACTATGGGCTCCACCAAGTTTGCTACCGCATCCAGTAAAACTACTAAGTTAAAGATGGTCTGCCTGTTATTCGTCTCCCAGGGTTTGTGCTCATTAACGTATCCGTCGCCGAAGCTGATGAGCTTCCAGATCGAAGCCACGCTTTCGTGAAGCTTAAAACGCTCCGCGCTCACTGCCGCCTGGCGAACGGTTTCTTCAATTCGATCTTTAATCTCCATGTCTGCCTCCAAACCATCGAAGCTTTCTGTCTTTTCCGCGAGCGTACTGACTCTGGAGGCAAAATTACCAAGGCCGTTGGCTAAATCGGCCTGATAGCGTTCCCTTAACCTTTCCTCACTGAAATCGCCGTCCTCATCAGAGGCGATATCTCTAAGGAGGTAGTAGCGCAAGGTATCCGACCCATACTTTTCCACCAGAGCGAAGGGGTCAATCACATTCCCCAGGCTCTTGCTCATCTTCTGCCCGTCAGCCGTGACAAAGCCGTGAATAAATATCTTCTTGGAAGGCGCCAGGCCCGCCGACATCAGCATCGCTTGCCACATGGCGGCTTGCTGGCGTGTTTGATCTTTACCTGCGACTTGGACTACCGGCCACCACTTAGCAAACTTCTCTTTGTCCTCCGGCCAGCCTGCAGCGGATATATAGTTGACGAGGGCATCGAACCACACGTACATTACGTGGTCTTCATCTCCGGGCACCGGCACCCCCCAGGGCATCTTCTCCTTCAAGCGCGAGATGCTGAAATCATTCAACCCTTCTTGGATGAAGTTCTTGATTTCCTTGAGCCTGGACTCGGGCACCACAAAATCCGGTCTTTCTTGGTAGAGCTCTAGGAGCCTATCTTGATATTTGCTGAATTTGAAAAAGTAGTTTTCCTCTTTAATGACCTCTATCTCCAAATTGGGGTGCAAGGGACATCTCCCGTCCACCAGTTCCGAGTCGGTCTTTTCCAGTTCGCAGCCCACGCAATATTTGGTTTCGTAGAGCTTTTTCTCTATGTCGCCATTCTGTTCGCAAAGCTTCCAGAACTCTTGGGCGGCTTGGATGTGGTTCGGGTCTGTGGTTTTAATAAAGTTGGCGTCGCTCAAATTCAGAGCCCGGTTAAGCTCCTTGAACCTTTGTGATAGCTCATCCACATACGTTTGCGGATCCTTGCCCGCTTCTTGCGCTTTCCTATAGATCTTCAGCCCGTGTTCATCGGTACCGGTATTGAAGAATACCTCGTCCCCCTGAGCGCGCCTAAAGCGAGCCATGGAATCGGCTTGTACCAACTCAAGGGCAAAACCGATATGGGGCTCTGCGTTCACATAAGGCAAGGTGGTAGTTATGTAGAAAATGCCCTCTTTCATGAGATCAGACCTAATATCCTAAGATAAACAGAGCCTATACGGCAAGCCGCTCCTTTTTACGCTTGCTCTTCACACTCATCCACTCCTCTGCCATCTCTTGCAAGAAAACGGCGGTAGGGACGGCCAGCAACACCCCTACTAAACCGGCGATCTGAGCCCCTCCAAGAATGGAAACCAGAATCATAACCGGGTGTACTCCCGTCTGGCGCCTCATGACCAGGGGTACTAAAACATTGTTCTCCAGCTGTTGAATTCCCAAGAAAAGCAATAGGGTGTAGAAGCCTAAGTCCCAGGAACCGGTGAGGGCAACCATAACCGCCAAGGCTCCGGCAAAGATGGGCCCCACTATCGGAATCAGCTCCAGCACGCCCGCGATGATACCAAGTACCAAGGCGTACTTAACTCCCAATAGCGACAGCCCGGTAAAGGCCAGCGTCCCCACCACTAAGCTCAGGAAGATCTGGGCTTGGAACCACTTGGCAATTCTCTTTTTGGTACGGACATATAAATCCAGCACTCGCTTCTCTATGCCGTCGGGGAATATGGCTACTAAAAACTTACTCACCCCGTCTCTGCTCACGGTCAGATAAAAAGACAAAACGATAACCGCGATTACGAAAGTGACTCCTCCAACCAACGCCCCCAAGATTTCGATAAAGGACACTCCCCCTGAAAGAAGCGCTTCCGTGAACTGCTGAACATCTGTATTTAAGAAAAAGCTTGTGTTCCCCGAGGGCAACGCAAAGCCTAAGTTCGACTCCAAGATACCGCCGATGTTTTTAAGAAGGTTATTGAGCTCCAAAATGGCAATTGGGATAACGGCATAGAAGAGGAAGGCTAATCCCACAAAGGCCACTAAGTAAACTAAAATGGTGCCCAGGATTCTCGGTACGCGGTGACGCTCTAGGGCATCCACCGGCGCATCAAAGATCGTTGAGATCAAAAGAGCCAGGAGCAATATAGCTACGGTCTCCCTCATCAGGAAGAGAGCCACTCCAAAGCCAATCATCAAAAGAACCCTCCAAAGGCTCACCCACGAAACTTCTATGTTCTGCTGGGCCATCGCCCTAATTCTAATCTATTTTCAAAGCTGCCCGCAACGCAGCCTCATCCTCATGGGGACCGATAAGGGCCAAATTGAGATTTTCGTCTTCGAAAATATCCTGAGCCACCTCCCACACCTCCAAGGCGCTAACGGCCTTGATCTTTTCTGATAACTGGTCGGGCTTGGTCAATTCCTTATCGAGTAACTCCTGCTCGCCGTAGAAAAAAGCCAGCTCATCCGACGTCTCCAAGCCCAACATTAGCTTGCCTACCATGTAGTCTTTAACTTTCTTGAGCTCCTGTTCGCTGAGAGGCTCGTCTTTGAGGCGGCCAAATTCTCCCGCGATGGCCCCTACCGCATCCAAAAGCTTATCGTTGCCTACGCCCGCCCGGGCCATTAAATACCCGTGGTCGGTGTATAGATCCGCCTCGGCGCTAACGTAGTAAGCGAGTCCCATCTGTTCGCGCACCCTGTGGAAAAGTCTTGAGCTCATGCCCCCGCCCAGAGCGGTAGTGAGCACCCCTAAGGCGTAGCGCCTGTCATCAAATCGATCGTAGGCCCTTACTCCCATTACCAAGTGAGTCTGGTCAAGGGCTTTTTGCTCTGCGTGAAGCTTGGGTCCGCTTTGTTTCTCTTTCACTGCCAACTTGGCTTTTTTGGGAGTATTCTCCATCACTGAGAAAATACCCTTCACCTTGTCCAAAGCTTCGTCCTTATCTACCGCTCCGGATATGACTACCACCGTGGCGCTGGGGACGTAGTGTTCGCTCCTATATTTCACGAAATCTGCTCGTGACAGACTGGTTATATTCTCTTTGGGCCCCAGAATGGTCATGCCCGCTGGCTGGTCTCCGTACAAGAGGGTGACGAAATTATCCATCACTTTCCTCATGGGAGTATCTGCGGTTAGGTTGATCTCTTCTGTGACCGGACCTCTTTCCTTATCAATCTCAGCTTGATCAAACACTTGGTTGAGGTAAATGTCCGAGACCACATCCAAAGCCTTATCAAAGTGGCTCTTATCAACCTTGGCGTAGTAGCCGGTGTATTCGTGGCCGGTGAAGGCATTGTATAGGGCGCCGATCCCATCGAGCTCGGTGCTAATCTGAAGCGCAGTAGGGCGCCTTTTTGTCCCCTTGAAACACATGTGTTCCAAGAAGTGGGAGATACCGTTTATCTTTTTGTCTTCGTATTTGGACCCGGCCTCCACCAAGACCAAGACTGTAACAGCCGGATTGTCCTTTTGGGGAGAGACCACTACCCTCAGGCCGTTATCTAAAACGGTTTTATGAAATTCCATCATTGTTTTTGCAAACCTAGTTTATCTTCCAAATGCTCTCCTAGCTTATTTATACCAATACGCTCCTGCTCCATAGTGTCACGGTCGCGCACGGTAACTTTTTTGTCCTCAAGGGAATCAAAATCAACTGTCACGCAATAGGGCGTGCCAATTTCATCTTGCCTGCGATAGCGCTTGCCAATACTTTGGGTCACATCGTAGTCCAAACTAAAGTGCCCCTTAAGCTCATCCCTTATTTTAGCGGCCACCTTAATCAGTTCCGGCTTATCCGACAACGGCAAGATAGCCACTTTGTAGGGTGCTATTTCCTTGGGAAATCTCATAACCACCCGCGTATCTTTTTCTCCTTTGGCACTCGTTATCTCTTGCTCGAAGTAGGCTGAGATCAAAACGGCCAGCATGGTGCGTTCCACCCCAAAGGACGGCTCTATCACATGGGGCAATACCTCCCTGCCGGTCTTTAAATCCTTGTATGTCAGCGTTTTGCCGGATTGCTTTTGGTGGGCTTTAAGATCGTAGTTGGTGCGATAGGCCAGGCCGTAGAGCTCTTTTTGCCCGAACGGATATTTGAATTCAATATCCACCGTGCGCTCGCTGTAGTGGGCCCTCTCCTTTGCCGAAATATCAACTTCCTCTACCAACTTGCTATCAATCCCAACCATTTTGTTCCAGCGCCTGATCTCACCTAGCCAGGCCTCAAAATGCTTCTCCCAGTCCCCTTTGCTCTCGGGAGGAGCGATGAAATACTCTATTTCCATCTGCTCGAACTCCCTCAGGCGGAATATAAAATTACCCGGGGTGATCTCATTGCGAAAGACTTTCCCTATTTGGGCAATACCGAAGGGCAGCTTGGCCCTGGTAGTGCGCTGGATCTCCGGGAAGTCCACGAACATAGCCTGGGCCGTCTCGGGCCTTAAATACACCGTATTCTCTTTGCTCTCAACCGGACCCAGGTTGGTTTTGAACATGGTATTGAACTGAGCGGGCTTGGTGAACTCCTTGCCACCACAGTTGACGCATTCCTCTGTCTCAAGCTCATCCGCTCGGTAGCGAGTGTGGCACCCCTTGCACTCCAATAATAGGTCGTTGAAGTTTTTGAGGTGCCCAGACGCCTCCCAGATTAGAGTACTCATAATAACATTGGCATCCATACCGAAAATATCGGCTCTTTCATGGACGAAGGTCTTCCACCAAAGGTTTTTAATATTGCGCTTGAGCTCAATCCCCAAAGGCCCCAGGTCGTATGAATTGGCCAGGCCGCCGTATATCTCCGATCCCGGAAAAACAAAACCGCGCGAACGGGCCAGCGCTGTGATCTTTTCCATCAAATCAGAATTGGTGTTTTTCCCCTTTACCATCTCTTCTTACTGTATAACTCTTCCCTGCTCTGGGCCAACCGTGGGATCATCCGGTAGCTCCGTAGTGATGCTCTCATCCGTGCTGGAGAGCCCGACTCCGGTGAAAATGTCTTTCCCTGAAATACTGGCAATGCCAAGGAGGGGAGCAAATTCTCCCAGCAGATCAAGGCCAGGGGTAAGGCTTATCTGGAAGGTGGCTTCCGGTCCTTCGTCTATGACCCCCGTGGTTGCCTTGAGATTGCCAACAGACCATACCACTTCTCCGGTGGAGGCATCAAATTGAGGCGAGGCCTCAACGTTGCTTTTGACATCATTGGTGAAGCTCACGCCCCCTTCCAGGCGCGCTCGGACCACCACATCCTCCACATCGGTCCCGAAGTTAACCAAAGACCAATGGACGGTGTATTCAGTTGGCATACCCACCTTCGGCGGAAAAGGACCTTGGTTCAAAATGCCGGAGGCGGCGTCTCTAAAGTATGCCTGGGTCTCAACCCCCAAAGCTCCGGCTACTTTGATCTTTGAGCTGACGAAGCTACTGGTACGATCGACATTGGCTCCTTGGGGTACGGTGGGAGACTCGATATCGGCTCGCACTTCCAGAGTGAAGTCCTTGTCGTTCACGCTATCTATGGGAAAGCTGGGGCGAACCTTAATGGCCGCGGTGAAAGTACCCTCTTCTCCTTGAGAAAGAGTCTTCAGTTCATTGAAACGGCTTGAGCTCCAGGTGATAGTGCGAGTCAGGCTATCGAACGTACCCGAAGTCTCAAGGGAATCGAAATCAAACATATCTCCTATTAGCTGAGTTTTGATGATGGCATTCTGGAGCTCTATCCCCATATTATTTTTATAGCTTACCCTCCAACCCAAAAGCTCCCCCGGGTTGGCAAAACCCTTGGGGTCATCCAGCACAACGAACAAGGCCAAGGAGGAACCAGCTAAAAGTAACTCGCTTTTTCTCTCCAGGATAGTGAACTCTTCTCCTCCAAGCTCGACGATGATCTTCCCCGTGAGAACGAAAACGTCTGTTCCTTTGGAGCCTACTAACAAAGTAGCCTGGATGTTCTTATCATCTCCTGTCTCCAGGAGCCATTTGTTATCGGCCACTAACTCATCAGAGCTATCAATCGCCGAGAGCGACTCTCCTTCCAGTACGAGAAACTTGTCGAGTGATTCTCCTTCACCGCTGGGCAATTTATATTTCGCCTCCATGGCGAAGCCCTCACCAGTTACTACACTCCCGGGCAAGGTTATCTCCAGGGCAAAATCATCCACTTTCACGTCCACCCTCTCGCTTTGTCGGCGCTCAAACTGGGACGAGAAGGTGTCGGTTACGTAGTTAACCATGGCCTCAAGGGTGTAATCGCCATTTCCTCCTCCCGGGAGGGCCACTAGGATATAGGTTTCCCTGACAGATCTCCCTACTGAAATATCATCCAATCCCCTCACGTCGTTTACCCTATCCTTGTGTTCTAGGAGCTTAATGTTCCCCGGCAAAGACAAAGTCACCTGCGCCTTTTTGAGATCTTCCTGGGATTGGTTGGAGACAATGACATCCACCTCGAATATATCCCCGGCATTGATCTGCTTCTCGGGAAGATTGATATTAACGCTCACCCCTCGGTCGGTATAGTTGAAATAGAAGTAGGCCCCTCCCGCTATTAACAACACAACCCCTCCGAGGGCCAATATAAACTGCTTGGTCGAACCTAGACTGCTAGCTTCGGACTTTTTAGGAGACTGGGACTGCGGCATTTTTATCTATACGTACGCGCGACAAGCACCTGGAACATAAAAAGATTATATCGGGCGCATAGAAATAAACAATTTCATTGTCTTTGCGGCAACCTCGACAAGTAATCACATCAGTATCGGCCCCTACAAAGCCCATTAATCTTAGAAGGTATTTGTAGACGGGGGCACTCAGCCTGCAGCCGGCAACCGCCTCTTGCACGGTATACCAAAGCCTTTGGTCGGGCTGCTGCTGAGGAATGGTGCTATCCAAGAAGTTAAGGAATCTTAAGATCTCAATATTCTGGCAAAGCTCTCCCCTGGAGAGTCCATCAATTAATTGGAAGGAGTTCCCTCGAGCCGCGATCCGTACATCTGCCAGGGAACCGACCTTTAGGTGGCCGGCCAGCTTGGAAGTGATCTTGCGAACACTCTTGGCGGTGGCGTAGATCTTCCCCAAATCCTTGGTGTAGAGAGTGAATTGAGCGTCTTTATCGTTGCGGGGCTGTATTCCCAAAACGAGAGCTGGAGTGTAATGTTCGTTCATTTTTACCATTTTAGCACCTATTTCACCCCTCTTGACAGCACCCTAACGGGCTGGGGATGAAAGTTGACATTTCGAAACATTTCTGCTAGGATTTAACCAATCCCCAAAAGGGGATTTTTAGATGCTCAGGGTTTTTGCCCTAGGCACCAAATGAATGAGTAGACAAATCATATCGGCTGCATTACTACTTGCTCTTGGAACCTTATCTTCCGCATTTGTCAGTGACGCGGCTCCGGCTCCCGAGACCGCAGAGGCTACCTTCACCGAAGAAGCCAATGCGCTCCTCAATGAGAGTCCAGTAGCTATTGCCGAATCCGACGCGGATCTGGAGGTGAAACGCAAGGTGACTGTTACCATCACTGCTTACTCAAGTGACGTCGGGCAGACTGATAGTACTCCTTTCACCACTGCCTCCGGCACCCACGTTAGAAACGGAGTAGTGGCCGCCAACTGGCTGCCCATCGGAACTAAGGTAAGGATTCCTGCTCTCTTTAGCGATCAGATATTCGTTGTTGAGGACAGGATGCACTCACGTCACACCAACCGGTTGGACGTATGGTTCCCCACCAGAGCAGAAGCAGTACACTTTGGTCTACGACAGGCTGAAGTGGAAATACTGTAGCCGACACTAACTCAATAAGACTAAAAGCCCCGCATCCAGCGGGGCTTTTAGCATCTATTTGTAGCTGGGCCTTTTTTCCTTGACCCCGGACCTATGGTTTGAAAGTCTCGCTAGGGCGAACAGCAAGCTAGAGAGCCTATTGAGGTATGGCAGGGTGTACCCGGGCAGTTTGCGTGACCCCATTTCTTTGACTAGCACTACCCTGCGCTCGGTACGCCTGGCCAGGGTACGGGCTATATCCAGCAAAGAAGACAGCTCTGTTCCCCCAGCGATTGAAAATCCCTTGAGGGGAGGAATCTCTTGCTCGATGGTATCGATAATCTTTTCCAGTTTAGTAACTTTTGCTTTGTTGATCTTCTTGTCGGCACCCGCTACTTGGGCCTGGATTATAAAAAGGTTCTCCTGCGCCTGGCGTAAGATATCTGATGTCTTCTCTTCTTTGTGCCCAACCGTCACTCCCCCATCTTGCATCTGGCGGGCTTTGAACTTGCAAAGGCCTATAAAGGAGTTTAGCTCGTCCAGGGATCCCAGGGCCTCAGCCAAGTCAGACCCCTTGGAAAAGCGCTCTTTGCTGTCTATAACCCTAGTGGTGCCTTTATCTCCTTTGCCTGTATAGAGCATCTTTTAATCTTATCTAATAAACGCTGGCTAGAAAATCTTTCACGATTTTCTCTACGTCCTGAATATTTTGATACCTTTCTACTCGCACCCTGCTGCCGCCGATCATAGCTGAGAGCCGCCTGCCCTCCTGCTCTCGATATAGACAAAGCACCGGTTTGTTGACCTCTGCCTTAGCAATCTCGTATCCAACACCCAGGCTGGGAGTGGTCACCTCAGCCACCACTGCATCCGCCGCCTCCAACCAGGCCATGTCACGTTCGTAAATGTCCTTGTCCGTTAGACCGTCTTCACCGAGGGCGGACAGAGTTTTGTCTCCGATATGTTCAGTTAGGACCTCGCCGTATCCTTTGAGCAATTCGATGATCTCGCCATAAAACTCCCTATCGTCACGCCCTCCCCTAATTGATCCGGCAAAATAGATTTTCATAGTTTATGAAGTGGTAGTGCTATACCCCTCCGCTTGCCCCGGGGACCTGTTCGGGACCTTTGTTGGTGTAGCGCTTAATAAAATCCTTAATACGTTCAACCGGTACCGCATTGTCCTCCACGTCAAAAGTGTCAAGACGACCCCAGGCGGCAAGGATGATGTCGCTATCGTTGGTCTCGCGGGGAGTAATAATCACCTTGGCGGCGGCAAACTGCCTTAGCTCTTCTTTAACTTCATCTGATACACTCGGGTGATATGTAATCCAAATATCGCCGTGCTCAAGGTTGTGGATCAGGTGCTGATCGGAGATTACCTCTTCCCGAAAACCGGAGCGGGCGGTCTGGACGTAGTGTGGTCCTGATGTGGGCGGATTTGAAGTGTATTCGGGAAGCGAACTGCCAACTTCTATATGATTTGTGTCCATAAGGGGAACTGCGCGACTGAAATCTTCTCCTTGCGGCGTGGAACCTTGTGACAAA
>JAXMKI010000041.1:0-4698 GCA_034374545.1 Patescibacteria group bacterium
GACCAGAAATCCAGATCCTCGGTCCCCTCTCCGAACCTCTCCCGCAAAGCTCCGGCGATGTCTCGACGCTCCGTATCGGAGAGCTCCCTTAGGGAGAGAGTATAGATGGAGTTTTGCTCGTCAAAAGAGATGTTGACCTCATCAATGGCCAGGTCGTCTTTAAAGAAGCTGCGCACCTCTTCCGTAGTTGCCCCGGGAGCCCTGATCTGCCAGAGAGAGCCGCTGGTGAAGTCTATACCCAACTTAAAGCCGAAAAGGGAGACCGCTACTACGCTCGCGATCACCAAAAGAACCGAGAAGGCCAGGAAGTAGTTTTTGTATTTGAGCAGTGTTTTTATCATTTCTCCATAAATACCCGGAGGATAGTCCTAGTTACATATATGGCCGAGAACATGCTCACCAGCACACCCAATCCCAGAGTCAGAGCAAAGCCCTTCACGAAACTGGAGGTGAAAAGGTAGAGAATGACGGCGGTGATGATGGTGGTGGTATTGGAATCTCTGATGGAGGTCCAGGCGCGTTTAAAGCCCTCTTCGATCGATTGCTCCTTGCTGTGTCCCGCCTTTAACTCCTCCTTAGTGCGCTCGAAGATAAGAATGTTGGCATCCACGGCCATGCCGATAGATAAAATAAACCCCGCTATGCCGGCCAGGGTCATGGTGAAGTTGGGGATGACCTTGAAAAGCCCCAAGGAAAGGGCGGTGTATATGATAAGCGCCAAGCCCGCCACCAAACCAAAGCTGCGGTAGTACAAAGCCATAAAAAGAAGGACCACAGCTGTTCCTATCAACCCGGCAAAGATAATCCTGTTTAGGGAATCCGCCGCGGCTGAGGCGCTCACTTTTCTCTGATTGATAAGTTCGATGGGAGCCGACAAGGCGCCGGCGTTAAAGCTCTCCACCAACGTCCTGGCCTCTTCCGGGCTAAAGCCGGCTCCCGCGCCGGTGATTTGAGCCGTACCCCCCGTGATTTCTTGCTGCACTATGGGAGCCGTCATAAGTTCCCCGTCTAGAAAGACCGCTATGGGCAAACCGATGTTCCTGGCTGTAAGTTCGGCGAAAATCCGCGCGCCCTCGTCATTGAACTGCAAGGCTACCAAGGCGCTGTTAGTCAAATTATCAAAGCCAATAGTAGCCTTCTCCAAGAAGCGACCGGAGAGCTGGGTTGGAATATATTCTGCCTCACCCTGATCAGAAAGCGCTACTTCCTTGAATTCCAAAACCGGCGTCAAGCCAATCTGATGAGCCGCGTCTTCGGCTTCCACCCCTGCCAGCTCTATCAAGAGTTGATAGCTATCTCCCTTTTTGGCGATAGTGACCCTAGGCTCGGCGACACCAAAGATATTAACCCTGCGTTCAATCACCTCTCTCAAACCGGCGACCGCCGCCTCGTATTCACCGGATTCAATATTGCTAAGGTCAACTTCGTAAACAAGGGCACTGCCTCCCACCAGATCAAGTCCGAGCTTCCAGGGAAGCTTTTCCGAGATTATGTTCCCCGGATACACGAAAAAACCCGCCAGGATGGCCAGAGCCATGATCGTGACTAAAACTGCCGTACTTTTACCTCTTTTTTGCATATATCTATATTGTGGTCCGCCCAGTAGGATTCGAACCTACGACCGTCTCGTTAAGAGCGAGCTGCTCTACCAGCTGAGCTATGGGCGGCTACCTTACCAGTAGATAAGTTACTACGCGACGATACTCGCTGGCAAGCTTACTTTAACTCATCGCCGAGCTCCTCCAACAACTCCTTGGCCTTCTTACTCAAACTCTTGGGCGTTTCCACTTCCAACTTTACCACCAAATCACCCCTGGGGGTTATACCTTTGCCCTTGACCCTTACCTCTTCCGGAAGCTTGGGCCCCTGGGGGATATCAACCCTTAACTTTTCTCCCATTAGGTCTGTAACTTCCATCTTACGGCCCAGAAGGACATCGACGATGCTCACCTTCTCCCTGCGGTAGAGATCGTCTCCGGAACGCTCGAACACCGGATGAGGCTCCACTATTACTTTGACGTATAGATCGCCGTTGCTGGCATTGTTCTCGCCGGCTTCACCCATACCCTTGATCTTGATGATCTGACCACTTTCAACCCCCGGCCTCACTTCCACCTTAACTTTGCGCCTTCTCGAAACTCTACCTACTCCTTTGCAATCCTTGCACATTGCCTCCGGCACTTCACCTATGCCCTTGCACTGCGGACAGCTGACAATATGGGCAAACCCACCGAAGAAGGTATTGCGCGTCTCTTTGATCTGACCTTGGCCGGAGCAGTAGTCGCAGCGCTTGAAAGCCGTGCCCTTCTCATGCCCCACTCCTTTGCATAGATTACACCCCACATACGTCTCATATTCAAGGTCCAGGACCTTCCCCATTTGAGCCTCTTCCAAAGATATCTCGGCAGCCAACTCTATATCCCCCCCGCGCTGGTAGGTGCGCCGCTTGGGCTGCATGCCCAAACCCTCGAAGAAAGTGCTGAAGATATCTTCCAGGTCGCCCAAATCCTCAAAGCCGCTAAAGTTACCCTCCCAGTTAAAGCCCCCCGGCCTGCTAAAGGGGATACCGCTGCCAAAGTTGTCGTATTGAGCTCTCTTTTGCTTGTTGGAGAGGATCTGGTAGGCCTCATTTATCTCCTTGAACTTCTGCTCATCACCCCCCGATTTATCAGGGTGGTATTTATGGGCCAACTCGCGATATGCCTTTTTAATATCTTCCCCGGAGGCATTCTTGTTAACGCCTAGTATTTCGTAGTAGTCGTTCATGTAATTTAGAAACTATACCCAAACACTTCCATCTCGCAAGTTTACCTAGGTCAGATTAATAACCTCCTTGCTCGTACCCTCAAATTGAACCACTATGAACCCAAAGGCAATGGCCAGTTCGTAGAGCATGTATGCCAGCAAAGCCAGGGGCAGATACAAAACCAGCTCTATACCCTTGATCAGTAAAAATAGAATGGCAAAAAGAACCAGGGCTCCCAGGGGCGCTCTGGTACCCGAGAAGTCCTCTGACTTGTCTTGGACGTACATCGTCACATTCCGCTTCACGCTCTCATTGGGCGCAGGAGCAAAGCCCGTCTTGTCCTCTATGAACTTCAAAAGTTCGCTCCTGGATTGATCGACTAGGACGTTAATCTGGGCGGCAGATAAGCCTGCGGCCTCGGGGGCCTTAGAGATCTCCTCCCTGGCTATATTATCTAACACATCTTTCAACCTGACCTCACTGGAAAATCCTTCTAAATATCCCTTGGCTACGGGAGTAACCATGATATCAATGGTCCGGCCAATGTTATCTTCCTTGAGGAGGGATTCCCCGTTTACAAAAAGCACAAAAGTCATCAACAAAACTACGGCTGTCAGAAGAGCCCCCACCACCGGCCTGGCAGCCCGGGTGAATCGGATCTTAACCATATTGTTGATATATTCCCGCCCCTGGTTGTGGGCGTGCGCCAACAAAAGCCAGATTAATCCAAGGGTGGGCAGAAAATAGAGGATAGGTTCCCCCAGGAAAGGCGCCATAAAGCCGAGGGCACAAAGAGCAGAGGCGGTAACGCCTTCTTTAACGTATTTCAAGGTCAAAGTCTGGACTATCAGAAAAGACAAAGAGACCACCAAAAAGAGCATCCCGTAACCAAAGCTTTGGACCTTAAAAAACGACCCGACGATGAGGGCTAAGAAGGTATTTGTTCCTATGAGGACGTACACCTTCAAGGCAGAGCGCGCGTGGGTCGCTACGGGTCTGATAGGCTCGCCGTCAACAGTCCGATCTTGGTCATCGACCTTAGTCTTTTTAAAGAAATTAACCATTGGATTAAGTATAGCCTATTCCTCACCCCCTTCGGGCGCATCGCTTCCGCCTCCTCCTTCATTACCGGAATTGTCATTGCCACTTTTATATAATACCTCTCCAATCTTTTGGAGTGCCCCCGACAACTCCTCCGCCTTGCTCGAAATAGCCTTGGCGTCTTCCCCTCCCAGAGCGCCGCGCACATCATTCATCTTGTCCTCGATCTCTTTCCTGGTCTCCACCGGCACTTTGTCCCCAGCATCCTTGAGGGATTTCTCGGCCGTGTATACCAAGGCCTCCGCCCGGTTGCGAGCCTCGGCCAGCTCTTTTCTGGCTTTGTCCTCGCTGGCGTGCTCGGTGGCCTCCTGCTTAAGTCTTTCAATCTCTTCTTTGTTAAGAGCCGTTGAGGCCTCTATTCTGACGGACTGGCTTTTGCCGCTGGCTTTATCGACCGCCTTAACGTTCAAGATGCCATTGGCGTCTATGTCAAAGGAGACCTCGACCTGGGGGACTCCCCTAGGAGCGGGTGGCAAACCGTCCAGAATGAACTTGCCCAGGGTCTTGTTGTCTGAGGCCATTTCCCTTTCCCCCTGCAATACGTGGATCTCTACCGAGGTTTGATTATCCGCGGCCGTTGAGAAAACCTGGCTTTTGCTGGTGGGGACGGTGGTGTTGCGTTCAATCAGCTTAGTGAAAACGCTCCCCAAGGTCTCTATGCCAAAAGAAAGCGGAGTCACGTCCAGCAACAGTATGTCTTTGACGTCACCCTGTAAGATGCCGGCTTGGATAGCGGCCCCCACGGCCACCACCTCGTCGGGGTTGATGCCCAAGTGAGGCTCTTTGCCAAAAAGTTCCTTGACTGCGTTTTTAATAGCCGGCATGCGGGTTTGACCGCCAACCATGATCAC
>JAXMKI010000042.1:0-14014 GCA_034374545.1 Patescibacteria group bacterium
ACAAACCAAACGAAAAGCTGGAACAGATAAGTGGGTATTGCTACTAAGACAAATGCTATCCCGACCCAGATCTCGGTATAGAGACTGAAGTCATTAAAAAGCTGCGGGAAGTAGATAAAGTTGTAGTTGCCCGCTGGGGTAGTTGCCGGATCCGTAAACAAAAGCACCAGGGCGTATATAAATACTAAAAAGCCAAGCGAGTAAGCAAGTGATTCCTTTGTTGGTTTTGTCTTGTATGTAGTTACCAAGGCAAGCATGGTGCCGGAGTGAATTATAAGCGTCGGAACTACATACACCGCCTCGAGGGGGAAGTTGATAACGAAGCCGAAGAGGGTGACGTCGAAGATGAGCTTCACAATAATAATGAGGGTATAAGCCAGCTGCATGAAAAAACCGATGCTGATTAAACCCTTTACGGCCTGTTCGTTTCTCCAGAAAAAGAGCAGAGCAAATAAAGCTGGGGCGAAATCGCAATACCAAAAAAAGGAGAAGTAGTCGGTGGAGAGATTCCGCACAATCACTAATATCTGCAACAGTAAAAAGAAAACTCCCCAATAAAGATGTCTTTTGCCCTCCCCCCGTATGATGCTGAGCTCTTCTCCCATTGCTAAATTTCAAATACCCCTTTACCCAACAAACTACCCTCAAAAACATATTATTACATCTACGCAGTGATTTTAAGCTCCGTCTTGACTAAACAGTCCTCATGTGGCAATTTGGGAATATTGTTCCTTAGCCCTGAAGAATGGGGGATAAAATTGTGGGCTGACATCATTATCCATGGAGGAGCTACCCTCGCCATAATCGTGTATGGGTGGTATTTCCTCTTTTGGAAACCCAAGCACAAGGAAGACGTGAGGTGAGGTAAGTTGCTACCGTTGTCACCTAGGGAGTACCACTTCAACTATTCCAACGGCGGGAAGGCGCTCCAGCCAAGGCAATCGATGCCGTCTTACGCCAGGGACACCGGCCGCAAACACTAGGGCCCCCAGGGGCTCCCGATCTTCTCACCTGTGTTTCACGGATGAGACGAGAGGAGAACTCCTGTGTGGGCTCTTTCTCGTTTTTGAACTAGAGCTTCAAGTATTTGTCTGCCAGAGGGCCTATAAACGGCAGGGGCTTTTCTTCTCCTTGGGTGGCGTTCCATACCCCCAGGGCGAAAAGAACCACCAGAATAATATTGGTTAAATAGAGGATACCCAGATACAAACTCCCCAAGGGGGAGATGAGGGGGGCCAGCAGGAAAAGAGTCAGGAAGCGAAAGGCAAAGAAAGTTATCAAAAGCCCGAGCCCCTGGCGCACGTGGAACCTCACGAAAGAATCCCCCTTCGAGCTTGTAAGAAGGGGTACGAAAAAGATCAGATAGGCCAGGACCGCCAGGGTGGTATTTTTCTTTTGGACCATATGCCCTAAGAATATCCCAAAAGCAAATGCCTGGCTATTCCATTGATTAACAGAGTCTCTTAGGGTACCCTTAACGCGTTGGCTAAAACCAAACACTACAGCAAAGCATTAGACCTTAAGGTCAACGATCAAATCAGGGCACCCAAGTTAAGGGTCCTAGGTGAGGACGGCGAGAATATGGGTGTTTTGTCTTTAGACGAGGCCAAGGATAAGGCTAAGGAGCTGGGTCTCGATCTAGTGTTGATTACCGAGAAATCCAACCCTCCCATTGCGCGCGTCATAAGCTACGACAAATTCCGCTACCAAAAGGAAAAAGAGCTTAAAAAGCAGCAGCAGAGGGTTCCCGACTCGAAAAGAATCCAGATCAGCCCTCGTGAAGGACCCCACGATCTATCCTTCAAGCTCAAGCGCCTGGAAGAATTCCTCCAAGCAGGGCACAAGGTGGAGATCCAGGTAACTTTGAGAGGCAGGGAAAAGGGCATGAAGGACTTTGCCCGGGGCAAATTGGAAGAGTTTCTCTCCAAGGTCCAAACGCCGCATAAGGTGACTCGGGACGTCCAATCTGGAGGCAGGGGCCTGCTTACCCAGATAGAGCCCACCGGCCAAGCCTAGAACTTGATTTAAAGGCGAGGCTTGCATTAGAATAGCCTTGCTTTACTGGCAAAATAGTACCGACGATGGCAAAGAAAAGTTACACTAAAAGAATTAAGGTTACCAAAAGTGGCAAGCTCCTTCGTCGAAAGAAGGGTTTGGCCCACAACAAAGCCAAGCGCAAAGGCAAGGCTATCAGACAAAAACGCAATCTTAAGAGGGTGAGCGGGGTAGACCGCTCCAATATTGGAGGAAATTTAACTACCTAAAATGCCCAGAGCACGCAAAGGAACAACCACAGTCAGAAAGCGCCGCAAGTTATTGCGCGCCGTTAAAGGTTTCAAATGGAATAGAAAAAGCACGGTGCGCCTCGCCCGCCAGGCCCTGATGAAGGCCGGGGTCTATGCCTATCGAGACCGAAGGACCCGCAAGCGGGACAAGCGCAGCCTTTGGCAGGTTAAAATCAATGCCGCCGCCAGAAACAACGGCACGACCTATAGCCAATTCACCTTCGCCCTCAAAAAGAAAAATATCCTACTCAACAGGAAGATGCTGGCTGATTTGGCGGAGAACGAACCGGAAACTTTTAAGAGGGTTGTTGAAGCCCTTGGCGCTCCTTCTTCGGCAAAGTCTCCTTCCGGAAAGGAAGCCGCCGAGACCCCTGCGAAATAAAACCGTAGGCTCTTTTCAATACTTCCAGGCTCTCTTTGTGGTTGGCGAGCAGTTTTCTGGCGTCTCTATATAGAAACCACCCGTAGCCATCGTGAGCGTATGAAACTTTTATTTCTTCGATTTTGGTCTCGGCCAGATACAAGACGACTGTTTTGTCCACCTTCCCCTTGGGGGCCTTAAATTGATATCTTTCGTGAGCTTTGAAGTTACGCTTAACCCTTAGATCCTTCTCTAGTAGACCCGTCTCTTCGGTAGTCTCCCTAAGAGCCGCCTCAAGAGATTTCTCACCTTGTTCAATATGCCCTTTGGGGAAGTTCCAATAACTGCCTCTGTGGTACATTACTAGAAACTTAGGGCCCTCCTTGGTCTGTCTGTAGACTATCAAGCCAGCCGATGTCTCTTTTTTAGCCTTGGGCTCTTTGAATTTATCGTCTGCCATCTTTTAGAAAACTCAAACACTTCTCTACCGGCCAAGAGTTAATGATATCACCTTTCCCGGCCCAACCTCTCCTGGCTTGGGCAATGCCGGTTTGTAGATACTGCAATCCCGATACGGAGTGGGCGTCTGAGCTGATCGACAGCTTGACCCCCTCTTCTGTAGAGCGCTTTATATATTCATCCATCAGATCGAGTCTTTCTGGATGGCCGTCTATTTCCAATACGGTACCCGTTTCCTTGGCAAAACCGATAATCTCGTCCATATCGACCTCTATGGCTGGCCTCCTGCCAATCCGCCTAGCGGTTGGGTGGAAGAGAATATCCACGTGAGGATTGCCGATGGCCCTTTTAAGGCGCTCCGTTTGCTTGGCCTTGGGAAAGTTGAAGTAGGTGTGGATTGAAACTCCCACCACATCCAGTTCCTTCAGCACGTCATCCGGTAGATCGAGATTGCCGTCGCGCAAGATGTCGCACTCCGTGCCTTTGAGAATCCTAAACTTCCCGCCCAGTTTTCGGTTCAGTTTGTCTATGTAAACGATTTGCTCGCGCACCCTTTTGACATCCAGGCCACCCGTCATAGCCAGATTCTTGGTGTGGTCGGTGATAGCGATGTACTCCAGGCCCCTGGCCCTCGCCCCTTCCACCATCTCCTCGATGGAGTTTTTGCCATCAGTCCAGTTGGTTTGAATTTGTAGATCTCCTTTTAAGTCGCCGTATCCAACCAGCTTGGGCAATTTATCTTCTCCGGAGGCCTCTATCTCCCCGGTGTTCTCGCGCAACTCCGGCTCTATGTATTTAAAGCCCAGGGCTTTATACAGCTCGTCTTCGCTCTTGCCGGCAATTTGCTTTTCCCCTTTGAAGAGGCCGTATTCGTTGAGCTTGAGACCTCTCTTCTGGGCGATTCTTCGCAAAGCCACGTTATGAGCCTTGCTCCCGGTGAAGTAGTTCAGGGCTGCTCCGTACGAGCGAGCCTCCACCACCCTCAAATCGGCGTCTATCCCTTCCTCCAAGACAACGGAGGCTTTAGTTTTCCCTTTGGCCAAGACCCTTGCCACATTCGGCTGCGAAACGAAGGCGTCCATAACCCTCCCCGGGTTTTTGGAGACCGCCAGCAGATCAAGGTCGCCCACGGTCTCCTTGCGCCTCCTCAGCGATCCGGCCACTACTGCTCTGGAAACGCCGGGGATATCTTTCAAAAAATCCTCCAGTTTTTGCCCCAAGGGAATGGCCCTATCAAGAGTCATCCTCTGGCCCTGTGAGTGGTAGAAGGCTATTCCCTTGAGGATATTCTCTTCAGACTTCTCTCCAAAGCCCTCGAGGTTTTTGATCTTCCCCCTTCTAGCAGCCTTTTCCAAATCGGAGACGCTGCGCACTCCCAAGGCTTCGTAAAGGGCCTTTATTTTCTTGGGTCCCAAGCCTTCGATGGTGGAGAGGGCGCTGAGGTTGACCGGCATTTCTTTCTTTAGGCGTTCGTAATAGGCGAGCTTGCCGGTTTTAAGAAGTTCTTCCACTTTCTCGGCGATAGCCTGCCCTACGCCGGGGATTTGCTTCAGCCCCTTAAGGCCTTCCCGCTCGTAGATGTCGGCCACTTCCTCGCTTAGATCCTTAATGACGCCAGCTGCTTTTTGATAGGCGCGGGGTTTGAACTGAATGTTTTGCATAGCTAGGTACTCACCTATCTCAAAAAGGATCTGGGCTATATCAACATTACGTATTTTCATAAACTAGGGGCCAACTGTGCTGCGAGCCTTTTGCTTGCGATGCGTGCGAACCTTGTACACCTTATCTGAATCTTCTTTAGGTTGGGGAAGTATTAATTTAGGAATCGCGAGTAGCACTACAGCCGAAATGATTGATCCTATCCCCGCCAGCACAAAGACCATCTCAAATCCTAAAACCTCAGCCACCTTAGCACCGACGATGGAAGCTATCGCCACCGCCAAGCCGATCGATCCGTTATCGAGGGACCAGTCAAAGGCGACCCTGCCTTTATCTATGTGGCGAGTAAAGATTGCAGGCCAAGCCACACTGTATACCCCCAGGGCTGCTCCGTGAAAAATCTGGGCTAGGTATAGCATCTCCGGGGTCTTCACCAATGCCAGCCAGAAGGAGATTACACCCACGGCCAAAAGGGAGCCGACCAAGGCAAAGAAGTCATCTTTTTCACCCTTGGTCTTATCAAGCACCTTGGCCACGAAGGGCTGAACTATAGCCCTAAAAAACCAATAGATTCCTCCTGCAATACCAGCCGTCACTAAAGTAGCCCCAGCGATATTCTCGAGCACAAATACCGCAAATATGGGTGAGACGAACCCCCAGCCCACAAAAAGGAGTAGGTCGGATAAGACTAGATACTTTACTACCCTATTTACGTTATCCAGCATTCTCTAAATTATACCCGGCTTTCCCCTCTATCCCCTCCGGGGTTACACCGAATAAATTAAAGACCCTTTGTACTCTTTCGTTCTCTGTGTATCTAAGGGCCTTAAATAGATCCTTGGGGGTGATGGGCTTTTTGGACCCTGATTGGGTGGTGAAGGCCTTGACCACCGCCTCCTCGGCCCTGGCCGCTCTCCAGGCTTTGGTCTCCTTCAACTTTCTCTCTTCCTGGAGATATTTGTCGATCTGGCCGGCGAACTCGTCCCTTCGTATTCCCAAACGCTTCAAAACTTCCTCTACCTCCGCCGTATCCGTTAACTCTCTCATTAAATTGAGCAGAAAGCTCCCCCCTACAATCACGGCCCTGTCGCTGGCCGCTTCCAGGAGTTCTTTGCTCTCAGCTTGCATGAAAGGATACAGATTTCCCCCCCGAAAAATGTGCCCTTTGCTCCACCACCTCCTGGATCTTCCTATCCGGAAGGCAGTATATCCAAGAAGGAGCATTCCCAGGGAGAAGATGGACGCTATGTCCGAAAAGATCATTAACCCTCCTCCCACAAAAGCCACCGTATGCAAAACGCCTCTGAGGGACTTTGCCCAGAGCCTGGTTCCCACACTTAACTTCAAAAGCGGATCTTCAAAATAAAGTTCACTCTTTTCCCTCATGACTTAGTTTAATATAAGGCAATTTGTATAATAAGCCTATGACAAAGCTTGAGGAACTCCGCCAGCTGGAAGCTCGAATAACGGATGATCCGACACTCCCGCTTAGAGAATCCACCCTGGTCTTTGGCGAGGGATCGGCCAAAGCCGAGGTCGTCTTCATCGGCGAGGCTCCCGGCTTCCATGAAGACCAGCAAGGCCGTCCTTTTGTCGGGCGAGCCGGCAAGCTGTTGGACAAGTTGATTGAGGGCATCCATTGGCGAAGAGAGGATGTCTATATCACCAATATCGTGAAAAGGAGACCGCCCGAGAACCGCGACCCTTTGCCCGAAGAAATTCAGGCCTACAAGCCATACTTGGAAAAGCAGCTCGAGATTATAGAGCCTAAGGTTATTGTGCCTTTAGGACGCTTCTCTATGATGTACTTTCTGCCCCTGGGCAAAATATCCAAAGATCAGGGCAAGATCTTCTGGTGGCGCGAGATCCTCGTTATGCCCGTCTACCACCCCGCCGCCGCCTTGCGCAACGGCAACCTCGTCGGAGACCTTGAGAGCGCCTTCGCTAAATTGCCCAAACTGGTATCCAAACACAATGAGCTCTTGGGAAAAAGAACGAAGCCCACCGCCGGGCCCAGACCCCAGAAATCTCCAAACAGGCTCCTTTAACTTGGCTTTTTGGGAGAGCGCTTGTGGGAGAGTCCCCTGAGATCGAGTATCTGGGCGTCGCGCTCCTGCAGTTTTACCAAGCCGTCGAAGCCCTTGCCGGCGCCAATGGCCTGGGCCAGTTCCCAGCCCCCGACAAAGTGAGGCATGATGACGTAGTTGGCTCCTTCTCTATAAAACTCTTTGGCGTCTTCCTCACTGGAGGCTGTGACTACCACTCTGGCGTCGCTGCCTTTTTGCTTGAGCAGCCTCAAAATGGTCATATTGTCTTTCTTGTTGGGGACGGTGGAAACAATTAAGCGCGCCTTTGCCAGGCCTACGATATCTTGGATCTCCTCGTCGGCCACATCGCCGTACACTATCGGAATCTCTCTGGCCTTGAGGTTCTTGACCACCACCGGATCGAAATCCAGGGCCACGAAATCCTCTCCATTGTCTACGAGGGTTTTCATGATGCTGCTCCCGGTGCGATGGATTCCCACCAAGACCACGTGGTTTTCAAAGCTGTGCTCGAGGGAGGTATCTTCAATTAGCCTTTTCCTGAATTCAAAGAATTTAAGGATTGGTTTGAGCCTTCTATATATCCCTTCTCCGTAGATGATGAAGTAAGAGGAGGTGAAGATAGTCACTATCCCGACCAGGGTTATGAGGGCCGTGTGGGTGGCCTCTATGTGCCCCAGGCGCAAACCGAGAGCAGCGATGATTAAGCTGAATTCAGATATCTGAGCCACCGTCAAGCTGGCCAGAAAAGAGGTGCGAGCCCTGTAGCCTAGAGAACCCATGAGGATCATTACGATAATCGGATTTCCTATTAAGACGAAAAGTGATAGGACCAGAACCGGCAGCCAGGGAACAACCGCTCCCGCCACCAGCATCTTGGTTCCGAGCCCTACGAAAAACAAAATCAGGAAAAAATCTCTAATGGGGCGCATCTTGGCCCCTATCTGGAAATGCTCAGATGAGTTGGCTAATGCCACCCCCGCCAGAAAGCCTCCGACCTCGATTGAAAGTCCCATGGCTTCCGTTACCGCAGCCACACCCAGAACCCAGGCAATGCTGAAAAGATAGAGCATCTCCTGGGAGCGCCCTACCCTATCGAGCAACTTGGGCAGGAAGCGGGACCCCAGGAAGGTAACGGCCACTAGGGCCACCCCTCGGACTATGGTGAAGGAAAAATCTACGATAGAGCTTCCTCCGTCTTGCAATCCGGCCAAGACAATTAAAGCCAAGATGGCTACGAAGTCCTGAATGAGCAAAAACCCCACCACGATTCTGCCGTAAAGGCTGGTTAGTTCTTTCTTCTCCGACAGAAGCTTGACGATGATAATGGTCGAAGAGAAGGTCAACGCGATTGATATGTATATAGCTGGGATCAAAGCAAATCCCAAAGAAGTGGCTATAAGGTAGCCGATGCCGAAGGTAAAGACGATCTGCCCCAAGCCGGTGATTAGAGCCGGAATGCCTACGTTTTTTAAATCTTGGAGTTTGAGTTCCAGGCCCACTAGGAAAAGCAGCATAGCTACGCCTATGGGAGCTAGGCCTTCAATTACCCCCACCGCCCCCAGATCAGGGTTGGCTGTGAATCCAACCGCCAAACCGGCCAGGATAAATCCGATTATCGGGGGCTGGCGCAACAGGTAAGCTATAAAGCCAAAGACTGCGGCTAGAACCAGAGCAATGGTTATCTCTGTGAATAAGGGCATTTTTTATAAACCTAGACCTCGTAAACTTCGTCTCCGGCGCGCACCTTGTCTTTGACTTTGATCCCCACCTCCTTGCCCTTGCCGGCTTCTTCTACTTCCTTGTGGTCAAACTGCATAGAGTCGAGGGCTTGTTCAAAGTCGGTAGTGGCCCCTTTGAAGTGGACCTTTTCTCCCGCCTTAACCTTGCGGCTGAACTTAACCACCGCCACCTTGAGGTCGCCGTAGTAGTGCGTTACTTCGCCTATGGATTTTCTCTCTGCCATCTTTGTTGATTTTTGATTAACGATGCGACCTTTAGTCTCGCCGAGGCTTTTTATCTATTGCCCCGTCAAGCTTTTTCTCAATCTCCACTAACTTAATCAGTTTTTCCACCATGGCCTTGGGGTCGCTTTCAAAAACTATTTTGTCGCGCATCTCATCGGCTCGGTGAGATTTCTCTATGATGCTCTTTATCAACTCATCGGTGTCCCAAGCCCCTTCCAGGATGCCCAAGGGCTTTCCGTCCTCGAAGGCGATGGTGAACTCGTTAATCGTGCCGATCCTCCCGCAGCCGCTGATGACGGCGTCGGAGGCGCGGGTCAGGATCAAATTGCGCCCCGAATAGCCAAAGCCGGTGTAGACTATGAGGTCTTTGTAGTCCAGGGGTAGCCCATAGTATTCAACGTGCTCGCGCTCGGTGCGAGCCGGGGAAAACCCCACCACCACTCCGCCCGCCTCCTTGGCTCCGCGGGCGGCAAAATAAGGGAAGCCTGTGGTGGCGCCCTCTACCAAAACGCAATTTTGCCTGGCGATCTCTTTGCCCAGACTATAGGCCACGTCGAAAGCCTCTTCTCCGCAGTGGCTGGTATCCGCGGCTCCGGATACGCAAATTTTGATTCTCGGGGTATCTCCTAAAGTCATGCCCTTAGTATAATCTATAGCTCTACGCTCTCGCCAATTGAAGGAATGGTCGCGTTGATGGCCAGCTCGTCTTGGACAACCTGCTTCAAAGCAGTCATCTGCTCTCCTTCTCCTTGAACGATGAAAACCCTTCTCAGGGTGTCCCTCATGGGCCGCAGCCAAGACAGGAGGCCCCGCTGATCAGCGTGGGCCGAATAACCCCCTATGGCCTTAATCTGGGCTCTAATGGGTACCACTTGCCCGTTCACCTTCACCTCCTTAGCCCCATCGATGAGCCGCCTGCCCAGAGTTCCTTCTGCTTGATAGCCGACTATGAGGAGGGTGTTTTTCTCGTCCGGCAAATACCTGGCTTCGTGGCGCGTTATGCGTCCTCCGTTGGACATGCCGCTGCCCGCGATTATGATCTTGGGTCCGGATACATCGGCAATCTGGTTGGACTCCTCGGTCTTGGGGGTGAATTTAAGGCCCGGGAATTGAAAGATCGCGTCTCCGGCCTGGAAAAGATCTATGGACTTTTGATCCATATATTCCGGGTCTCCGGTGTATTTGCGATATATGCCGGTGAGCTTAATGGCTAACGGGCTATCCAGAAAAATGGGGATGGGGGGGATGCGGCCGCCCTCCACCAAACCGTTCAATTCGTGAAGGACCTGCTGGGTGCGCTCCATGGCGAAGGCCGGGATCATCAAAGTGCCTCCTCTTTTGACCGTATTTTCAATAACGTCTTCGAGAATCTGCTTGCGCTCCTCCAGATCTTCGTGAAACCTGCCTCCGTAGGCTGACTCTATAAGGGCATAATCGGCCTGAGTGATTTTCTCGGTGTCTTTCAGCATGGGAGCGGGGACGTTGCCCAAATCGCCTGAGAAAACGATGCGCTTGCCCTCGGACTCTATCACGATGTAGCTTGACCCCAGGATGTGGCCGGCGTCGTAAAACTCGGCCTTGATGTCTTTTGCTAAAATCTGTTTGTGGTAGCCGTTGGTCTTCCACAGCCCCATCAAGCCGTCTATGTCTGCGTCGTTGTACAGGGGCTTTTTTCCGTCCCGCTTGGCCTCGCGGGCAAGAATATCCCTGGAATCCCTTAATAGTTCTTCGGCAAACTCCTTGGTGGGAGCGGTTGAAAAAACTTTGCCCCTAAAACCCATTTTGTACAGCCGGGGGGCTCTGCCGATATGGTCTATGTGGGCGTGGGTGATGAAAAGGGAGTCGATGGAAGAGGGGTCATAGCCAAAGGGTTCGTAGTTTTGCTCTTCGCAAAGCCTGCCGCCCTGGTGCAAACCGCAATCTATTAAGAACTTGCCATCGGCCGTTTCGAGGAGATAATTGGCTCCCGTTACCGCTCCCGCACCGCCGTGAAAAGTAAGCTTCATTACTCTTAGTATAAACTATTCATCCAAAAGCTCTTTGACGACTCCCACATCCGACCAGGGAATGCGCTTGCCTTTGGCCACCCTGATATAGGGCTCGCTCCCTTTGCCGGTTATGATCACGACGTCCCCTCCGCTTGCCAACTTCAGGGCTCGGGCTATGGCCTGGCGCCGATCAAGAATCTTTTCCGCTCTTTCTTTTTTCTCCTCCGGGATACCTTTTTCTATCTCCTCCAGGATTTGGATGGGCTCCTCATCCACCGGGTCTTCGTCTGTGAGAATGATATTTCGGCAGTATTTGCTAGCTATCTCTCCCAGCTTAGGGCGCTTCCATTTGTCCCTTCCCCCTAGCGGGCCAACTGCTCCCATGGAGCCGAAAACGCATATTAGGTCGCCCTTAAAGATCTTCTGGACGCTTGCATAGACCGCCTCCAGGGAATCCGGAGTGTGAGCGTAGTCAACCACCACCCCAAAGGGCTCGCTCTGGACAACTTCCATACGCCCTGGCACGCCTTTGAAATCGCGGAAGGCTTTTTCTATGACGCCCTCTGCCACCCCCAGGTGGCGCAGCACTGCCTCGGCAATGCCGGCATTTTGCAGATTGAACTCCCCCCTCATATTCAACTCCTTGTTGGTTTTAACCGTGAGGACTATGGATTCGTGCTTGACTGCCTTGATGAAGTAGTTGGCATTTTCATCATCTTGATTTACAAAAAAGTGGATATCCTTCTTGGAAGAGTTCCTCTCTACGTCTTTAAAGAATTTGAGCTTGGCCTCTCTGTATTTCTCGAAGCTACCGTGCGATTCAATGTGTTCCGGGTGGAGATTTACAAAAACAGCCGCGTCGAAATCTATAAAGCGGTGTCGGTGTTGCACCACTCCCTCTGACACAACCTCTAAGAGCGCGTACTCGCACTTCTCTCTCACTCCCTCGGCCATCAGTTTTTGCAAAAAGGCCCTGCCGGGCATGGTGTTGCCGGTGCTATTGGGCTTGCTCTTCCCGCCCACTTTGAATCTGACTGAGGAGGATAGCACCGTTTTCTTGCCGGCTTCTTCCAAACCTGCGTTTATAAGCTCCAACACGGTTGACTTGCCCTTGGTGCCGGTGACGCCTATGACGACCATCTTTTTCGAAGGGAAACCGTAGCTCAAGGCCCCGGCGAAAGCAAAAAGAAGGTGATACAAGTCAAGGAGGCCCAGGGGCTTGGCCATTTTGGCTAAGAGCTGTTTGAGGGCTCCAATCATTGATCTTTGATCAAACGCAAAGCTTCTTTGAGACGGTCCCTGACGTCGGTGAGCTTTGAGTCTATCTCTCTCAATACTTCTTCGGCCTTCTTCCTGGGATAACCAAGGCTCAAGAGGGCTTCGAACACATCCTGGTCGGACTCGGCGAACCTGATAGAGGCCCCTCCTGTTGGGATAACCTTATCCTTCAACTCCACGATGATGCGCTCGGCCGTTTTGCGCCCCACCCCCGAGGAGCGTCGCAACAGCTCCGGCTCTCCCCTGGCTATGGCGGCTGTCAGCTGGTCGGCTGAAGCGACGCTCAAAATAGCCATGGCAGATCTCGGCCCCACTCCGGAGACAGACACCAAGGACTCGAAAAGCTGCAGGCTCCCTTCATTGAAAAAACCGAAAAGATCCATCCCCCATCGCGAACGTATAGGTATGTATATATCTCCACCTCTCCCCCCATCTTGGGCAGCCCCTCTTGGTTCAGGGGGATATATACCTTGTACCAAACTCCCCCTACATCCACCACAATGTAGTTAAGACCCGTTTCTTTGAGTTTGCCCTTTAGTCCGTGAATCATGTCTTACCTCAATTATAGGAACCCCTCTTGCCTTTAACAATCACCGCCCCGTACAATATAAGCAAATGGCTATACCCCAGGAAAAGTTGCTTGAGCTCGAAGAGATGCTCCGCCAAGACAAAAGCAGGATCGAGGAGAAACTTAAGGTGTTAAGGGACATGGATTTTGGGAATTCTCCGGGGAGAGATAACGAGGAGGCCGATGAAACTGAGGAGATGTCCAATAAGTTGGGAACCATCAAAGCGCTGGAAGGAAGAGTTTCGGATATAGAGGCGAGTTTGAAAAGAATTGCCGACGGCGCCTATGGGATCTGTCTGCAGTGTGGCAAAGATATAGAGCTCGAAGTGTTGGTGGCCGACCCGGAGGGGGCGCTTTGCAAGGAGTGCAAGGTTTAGTTTCCCTTCTCCTTTTTTAGGCGCCGAACCTAGCGAAACAAAATCTCTCCGAAGTGGGAGTAGACAAATAAATAGACCAGCAGCAACTCTGCCAGCAATACGCGTTTGTAGGTGATGGGGGATAACATCTTTATTTAATAAATGGGTTGGTCGCTCCAGATACTCCAAAGTGGACGTGGCAGCCGGTGCTGCCGTAGGTTCGGCCGGTGTTGCCGACGTTGGCGATCTGCTGCCCTTGTCCAACCTCCTCGCCTACCTCCACTAAGTTCTTGCTGTTGTGACTATATAGGGTCTTGCTTCCATTGGGGTGGGAGATAATTACATACCCGCCGTAGCCGCTGTTGTAATAGTCCACGTTGCCCACCTTGGTAACTGTACCCGAGGCGGCGGCATATATTGGAGAACCGCAGGCCTTGGAGATGTCGACGGCGGGCATATATCGGGAATCATGCACCTCTCCCCAGTTTAGGCCTCCATCGACTGGGCGGATAAAATAGCTTGCGCTTGCCGGCGCAACTGGAGTCGCCTCTTTTGCAACGCCGAGAGTCCCCCCGCTTTTGGATACAGGCACAATAGCCAGCTCTTCACCTGGGCGAATCAAGCTGCTTCCTTTATCGTTGGCCTCTAAAATATCTCCCACCAAAATGCCAAATTCCTTGGCAATGCTCGAGAGAGTGTCCCCGTCCTTGACGGTATAGGTAAGGATATCTTCTTCTGGTATCTCGGTGCCGTTCAAGGGGCTTCCGGTTCCGGAGAGAGAGCTCTTTTCCACCAAGACGAACCCGGCGAAATCTTCATACGTCCCCTCTTGGTCTATCTCTTCCATCGGTCCAGCAGAGCTGACGAAAGCGCCGGCTTCGGCATTCATGATAAGGTCATCTTCTATGAATTGGGGGTCAGGAGCGGTCGATGGATTAGCCAATCTAAAAAAGGCCAGGTCGGCCATTACTACACCCAAAACTAGTACTACCGGCAACATTACACCTCGTAACCAGCCAGGCAGGTTTTGTGATATGCTACTAATAAC